>CALXZU010000018.1 GCA_944393325.1 uncultured Clostridia bacterium | reverse complement strand
TAAAGTGTTGAAAGCAATAGCATTTAAAGGATTAGAAAAAAAGATAAAAAAATTGCCTACATTTACTTGACACATACCTTTTTTCTAAACTTTGTAAAATTATTTACAAAGATGGATGTAAATGGTATAATTTAAGATGTAAATTATGAGGTGAGATTTTAATGAATTTATCAGAATATTGTGATAACAAAGAAACTTTATGGAATAAAATTGAAAGAAATAAAGTAAAAAAATTAATTGAATATATAAATGAAAATATAGATGAAGATTTATACAAAATTGCAAATACAAATGATAGTATGGAAGTATTTAATAAACTAAAATTATGGCTTTTTAATTTTTATAAAGAGCAGCTATTAAATGGACTAAAATATGTAGGTGTAGATTATGAAAGATTTAAAAAAGGTCTTATATATTCGTTAATATTAGGAGTAACAAGAAACAGAGATAATAATAATTTAATTTATAATATTTTAAAATCTTCAAATATTATAGAAGATATAAAGGTTTATGATGATGAAACTTATGAAATTATAACAAATGATTTTGGAAATATACAATTTATGAAAGCTGAGGCAAATTTTGTATATGATAAAGAGACATTAGATTTTGTAAGTAAGCTAGGAGATAATATTAAAGATGCTTGTCATGAGGTATCATTCTATTTGATACAAAGATATGAAATGTTTAAAGCTGTAACATCAATTTGCAAGAGAGGATTAGATAACAATTATTATCATTCATTTGTATTAGACGATGAAAATAATGTAATAGACTTAACAGCAAATTTAATTATGCCAAAAGAACAATATTATAAATTGCAAGAGGTTAATGAACTAAATTGCATAAATTATAATGAATATCTGGAAGAAAAAGATAAATCTATAAAATTTGACGAAAGTAAAACATTATATCCTCTTTTAAGAAATGCGTTATATAATCAGTATTTATCAGAAGATAAATAATAAATATAAATAATTAAAATGGAAAGCTAAGGTAGGCTTTCTATTTTTAATACATTAGGAAATAACATAAAAATCACTTTTTACGTATACAAAACATAATATATAACAAAATAATGTGAAAGGTGGTAGAAAAATGTCAGAATACATAATAAAAGGAGGAAAAAAGTTAGAAGGAGAAGTTAATATATCAGGCTCGAAAAATGCATCACTACCAATAATTGCAGCAAGTATATTAAATGGAGGAAAAAGTATTTTATATAATGTACCAAAAATACATGATACAGAGATGATGTTTGAAATATTAAAAATATTAGGAGCAGTAGTTGAAAAAAAGAAAAATAAAGTTATAATAGACACAAGCAAAATAGAAAAATATGAAATACCGGAAGAATTAATGAGACAAATGCGTTCATCTGTTATTTTTGTTGGAGCATTACTTGGAAGACTAAGAAAAGCAACATTTTCATACCCAGGGGATTGCGATATTTGGTTGATACATCGGACAAGTTTAAGATAAATGAGTGGATACAAGACTTTAAATAAAAAAATAATAAGCTTTAAAAGTAAAATATTAGGGCTTATTTTTTTGCAGTTTTATATTAGAAAAGAGTTTTATTTTCTAAAAAAGTCTTTGCTGATTGATATATCAATATTTATAAGCATTTTACACACTACACTATACTTTATTGTTTACTTCACTATAGTGTAGTGTTTTATTTTTAATTTGAAGGAGGTTTTAATAATGGGAGTTGAATATGTAGAAAAAACAAAAACATTAATAGGAACAAAAAGAAAAGAGTTAATAGATAAAGAAACAGGAGAAATTATTGAAGTAGATCAGATTACTAAAAAAGTATATGGTCAAAAGAATTTCTGGAAATTATATTTAGGTGATTTCTTGCCAGTATTAGGAATTGTAGAAAGTAAGCAAGTAGATATTTTAATATATATATTAGATAATACACATCCGAGTACAAATATGTTTATAGGAACTTATAAAACTATACAAAAGAATACACATGCATCTGAAACTACTATTGCTAAAGTTATGAAAAAATTACAAAAGCAACAGTTCTTAAAGAAAATACAAAATGGACTATGGCAAGTTAGTCCTAATATTATGATGAAAGGAAATGAAAATAAAAAGCAGTTATTGCTTAGTTATTTTCGTACTGATGAATCTAATAATAATAACTTAAACGGAAGCTTGAAACCGAATGGGTTTCAATAGAGTAAGAAATATAAATGCAAATGCAATTTATTTCTTGCTCTTTTTTTGAAATAAATTGAAAATTCAAATTTATTTCAAACCTAAAAAATTGCTGGTAGCAAATTTTTAGGCAATGGGGTGTGGGGAAATAAAATTTCCCTGGCACACTAACACTTTTTGAAGCGACAAGCTAAAAAAGTGTTGTAGTGTGTTACAATACAAAAATAAAACAGAAAAAATTTTATTGGCTTATGGTATTTGTTCCTGAGCCGAGCAAGGAGGTTATTTGAAATGAGTTTTGCAATAATAAGAAATACGAAATACAAAAGAGAAAATTTACAAGGGATATATAGACACAATGAAAGAAAAAATAAGAATTATTCAAATGATAATATAGATAATGAAAAATCATATTTAAATTATTCATTAAAGAGTCCAAAATATAGATATGACAAAGAATTTGACATGATGAAAGAAAAGTACAATCTTAAAGGACAAATAAAGACAGTAAGTAATATTGCTTGTGAATATATAATTACTTCTGATAAACAATTTTTTGAAAAAATAGGTGAACACGAAGCTAAAAGATATTTTAAAACTGCATATAATTTTGTAGCCGAATATAAAAAATTGGGCGAACAATATATAATGTCTGCAAAAGTGCATATGGATGAAGAAACTCCACATATGCACTTAATTTTTTTGCCTGTTGTTCATACAAAAGATAAAAATGGAAATGAGATAGAGAAACTTGCTTGTAGTGAATTTTGGAAAGAAAAAGATAGTTATAGGAGATTACAAGATGCTTTTTACCAATATATGACTTCACACAATTTTGAATTAGAAAGAGGGCTTCCAAAAGAAGAAACAGGAAGAGAACATATTAATCTTACAGAATATAAAGAAATAACTAATTTTGAGAAAACAAAAGAAACATTAAATAATATAAAACTAGAATTACCAGATATTCCAGATATAGCTGATATTAATATAAATAGATTATCAAAGAAAAGAGATGAAAAGATTTTAGAAGAAATTATAAAACCGAAAGATGAGTTAATAAATGAATTATACCAAGACAAATTATTATTACATCAAAAATTATTAAGACAATCAAAAATGGTAGAAAAAGCAGAAAAATACGAAAAAGAAAGAGAGAAAATAATTGCTGATAATGAAAAATTGCACAATCAAGTAGAACAAATAAAGTCTGAATTTAAAGAAAAAGAATTTGATTTGGAATGGAAATATAAAAGTAAAATAAGAGGTTTAGAAAAAGAGAACAGCAGATTAAATAAAATAATAGATAAATTCTATGAAACTATTGATAAATTCATACATTGGATTTGTAAAAAGTTTGATATGGGTGCAGAAGATAATTTAATTAGAGATTTTCAAAAAGAAACTAACACTTTTATAGATCCTGAAAAACAAATAAAAAAGGAAGAAAGAGAAAGGGAATGGGAATTAGAAAGGTAAGAAAAATCTTGACTTATTGCTCGATATTTGTAGAAAAAAGTAAATGTTTATGATATACTGAAATCAGTTACAAATAATTGTTAATGAGGTGTTAAAATTGATAGGATGCTATAATATATGGGTGTTATTTTCTTATTTTGGAATGTTATTTTCATTTCTAGCAACATATTTTTCAATTAATTCTAATCACAAGATGGCAATATTATTTCTTATGTTTGCAGGAATTATAGATATATTTGATGGAAAAGTAGCTAGAAAATTTAAAAGAGATATAAAACAAAAACAATTTGGAATAGAAATTGACTCAATTATTGATACAGTAAATTTTGGAGTTCTTCCAATAATAATATTTTATAATTTAGGATTTTGTATGTGGCATGACTACATAATTATGTTTTTATATTTATTTGCAGTAACTATGAGATTAGCATATTTTAATGTATATCTAGTAGAGCAGAAAGGTACAAATGAAAATTATGAATTGTATATTGGATTTCCTGTAACATCAATAGCATTGATAATACCTTTATTTTATTCAATACAATTGATTTTTAATAATGGGATTTTTATGAGAATTGCAATTTTATTATCAATTTTACTATTCTTATTAAAAATTAAAGTAAAGAGATATAAAACAAATATATTTAATTTAAGTTTAATATTATTTGGAATAATATTGATAATTTTAATGATGTTGGTGTGATATGAAAAAATATAAAGAAAATTCAAAGAGAAATTTTGACAAACAAGCAAAAATATATGATAAAAGTATTTATAGTATGTATCCAAGAAAATGTTATAAATATGTTATAGAAGAAATTCAAAAAAAGAAATTTAATAAAATACTAGATGTGGGTTGTGGTACAGGTGAAATACTTAATACAATAGCTACAGATAAAAACAGATATTATGGCATAGATTTATCTGAAAAAATGGTAAATATAGCAAAAGGAAAGAACAATTCAAAAAATATTACATATTTAGTTGGAGATGCAGAATTTTTACCATTCGAGGATTCGACATTTGATATTATTATTTGTGTAGAGTCTTTTCACCATTATCCTAATCCTAATGCAGTTATAAAAGAGTTTTATCGTGTTCTAAATAATGGTGGAACTTTAATTATATGTGATATGTATAGAAAAGCGCCATTAAGACAGTTTTATAATTTTTTGATGAAAATCGTAAATACAGGAGATGTAAAAATATATACTAAAAATGAAATATCAAAGATTTTAGAGAATGAAAAATTTATAATAGAAAATTATTATTTTTCTACTAAACAAACTTATATGTGTATTTCAAAGAAGGAGTAATTTATGGAAAAAGATAATCAAAAATATGTATATATTGCACTTATATATATACCTTCAGCAGTAGGAAGATTTGTGAAATTTTGGACGTGCTATGGTTATTCGCATGTAACCTTTTCATTTGATGAAAATCTAGAAAATTGTCATGCTTTTTCTAGAATTAAAGAGAATACACCATTTGTAGGTGGTTATGTGAATGAAAAAAAGAGTTATTATACATCAGGAAAAGATGTTAATATAAATACAATTATTTATAAAGTACCTGTTACTGATGGCGAATATGAAGATATTAAGAAATACATAGAACAGATTGCTAATGATAAGGAATATTTATATAATATGTATTCAATGTGCACTCTTGCAGTTATAAGAGGATTTAGAATATATAAAGCAATGCATTGCACGGAATTTATTGCTCAAATATTAACTAGAATTTCTTCTGTAAAAATGTCAAAAAAGTGGTATAAATATTTACCAAGACATTTTAATAACGATTTGAAAGAATATACAGTATATAAAGGGATTTTAGATACAAAGAATGCAAAAAGAGATGACAAAGATTTTTTCTTTAAGCCAGTTGATAAAAAAGAATATAGAAAAAAGAGTATCTATATTTTTAAAGAATTAATATATAGGCTGATTTTTAAAAAATGTTCTCCAGATTTCGATTATAAAAAAGCTAAGTTTATTGATGAGGAGTAGTTATGAATTTTTTGAGTTTTGTTGGATTTAAGAAGAATGAAAAAGAAGACATTAAAAGAATAATAAAGTGGATAATAATTTCGTATATTTTGATTGGTATAGGCATATTAATTCAATTTTTATTTTTAAAATTAGAATATAGTGAGTTTATTATTAGAGCAAAAACGATTACATTAAGAGGATTTGTTGGATATGGGATATATGCTTTAATTCAAGAAATTGTTGCAAGAGGATTATTACAGCAGTGGTTAAAGAAGGTAACCAAAAGTAGTTTTTGGAGTATATTTATTACAACATTAATATTTTGCCTATGTCATTTATTTTTTGATTATTTTATAATATTTGGAGCTTTTATAATAAGTATAATCTGTGGAATTGTTTTTGACAAAAATAAAGATATTATGAGTTGTTTTCTAATTCACTTTATTATTGGGGGATTAGGAAAAATGTTATTATTCATTTAAAAAAAGAAAGGTAGATTTATGGGAAAGATATTTTATCAAGTATTAAGACCAATAACAAATATAATAACAGATATAGTTTATAGACCTAAAATTTATAACAAGCAGTTAATACCTAAAAAAGGAGCTATTATATTAGCTGGAAATCATTTAACTGATATGGATCAGCTTATTGTTATTAAATCGACTAGACGAAGTGTGCGATTTTTAACTAAAAAAGAGTTATATAATGGAATGCTAGGAAAAGTATTAGAATGGTATGATACAATTCCTGTTGATAGAAAAAATAAAGATAAAAACGAATCAATGAAATTATCAGAGGAAGCATTAAGAAAAGGACAAGCTATAAACATTTTTCCAGAAGGAAAAAGAAACAAAACAGAAGAAATACTTTTACCATTTAAGTTTGGTGCAGTTTCATTAGCGAAAAAGACACGGATGTTATATTGTTCCTTTTGGTATATATGGTAAATTAAAACCTTTTAAGAAAAGAGTAATTGTTAATTTTGGTGAGCCTTTTAAAGCTGAAGAAGATTTAGAAAAGGCAAATGAAATTTTAAAACAGAAAATAATAAATTTAATTGAGAAAGGAAGAAATGAATATGAAAAAAACAAAAAATAATCCATGGGAGCAATGGTATAATGAAAAACAATTTAATATTAAATATCCAACTGGAAATTGTTATGATGGCTTAAGAGATACAGTTAATTTATATCCAGATTATAAAGCATATAATTATTTTGGACTAGAAAGAGAATATAAGGAAATTCTTACAGAAGTTGATAATGTTTCAAAATCACTTATGAAAATAGGTGTAAAAAAGGGTGAGTATGTTACAATTTGTTCTTCTAATGTACCAGAGGCAGTAATAAGTTTTTATGCAGTAAATAAGATAGGAGCAATTGCAAATATGGTGCATCCAAAAACTTCACGAGAAGAATTGGAATATTTTTTGAATTTAACATCTAGTAGTATAGTTATTGCATTAGATTCTGTAATTGAGCCATTTTTAAAAGGTATAGAAAACACTAAAGTAGAAAATATTATAACTTTTGGTGTATTTGATTCAGCACCTGAAAGTCTGAAAAATTTAGCACCTGAAGTGAGATTAAATTCTGAAAAAATAAATATGATAAATTGGAAAGAATTTTATGAACTAGGACTAAAATTAGAAGAAACAGAATCAGTAGGAAAAGCAAATGACTGTTGTGCTGTTTTATATAGTGGAGGAACAACAGGTAAACCTAAAGGTGTTATGCTTTCTAATATGAATTTAAATGCTCTAGCTTATGGAGGTTGGACAGCTAACAATAGTTTAGCAGCAGGTGATTCAATGCTAGCTGTTATGCCAATATTTCATGGATTTGGTTTAGGGATATGCATACATACATCATTCTGTTTTGGATTAAAAGCAATATTACAACCAAAGCTTGATGTTAAAAATTTTGATAAATTAATAATTGATTATAAACCTAATATGATTACAGGTGTTCCTACTATATATGAATTTTTATTACAAAGTGAAAGACTAGATGATATTGATTTATCATTTTTAAAATGGGTTTCTTCTGGTGGAGATTCATTATCAACTAGTATGAAACATAAAATTAACGATTTTTTATTAGCTAGAAACAGTAAAGTTTTAGTTAAAGAGGGATATGGTTTAACAGAATGTGTTACAGGCACTTGTCTTATGCCTAAAGATATGGATAGAGATGGAAGTATTGGTATTCCATATGCAGACACTATATATAAAATAGTTGAACCAAATACATTTAATGAATTGCCTTATGGAGAAATTGGTGAAATAATTATAAGTGCACCAACAATTATGCTAGGATATTTAGGAAACGAAGAAGAAACAAAAAAGGCATTAAGGAAAGATGAAAATGGAGTTATTTGGTTTTATACAGGTGATTTAGGATATATTGATGAAGATGGCTTTGTTTATTATAAACAAAGAATAAAAAGAATGATTATTACTTCTGGTTATAATGTTTATCCAGAACAAATAGAAGAAGCAATTGAAAACAACACATCAGTTTTAGTTTCAAGTGTTGTAGGAATACCTAATAAAGAAAAAGGAGAAATTCCTGTTGCTTTTATAGTTATGAAATCAAATGAATATGATACAGAGAAATTACTAGCTGAAATTAAAAAGAATGTAGAATCAAAAGTATCTAAATATGCACTTCCTAGAGATTATGTTTTTATGGAAAATTTGCCTAAAACAGCAGTAGGAAAAATTGATTACCAACTTTTAATATCAGAGTATTTAAAAAAGTAAGGAGTATTCTATGCAAAAGGTATTATTAATAAATCCAGAAGAGTCAAGAACAATTTGGACATTAAGTGGAATAATAGATGATGAGCCACTTGACCTAGAGATGATTTATACAGTTTTAAAAAATGATAATATAGATGTAAAAATATTTGATGTACAACGTGATGCACCAAAGAAAATTAGCGAAGTATTAAAAGAATATAAGCCCACTATTACTTACATAAATGGAGTCGTTAAACAAGTGCCTTTTATAAAAGAATATAATCAATTAATAAAAAAATTTGATAATAGCATAAAAACAATAGTTGGTGGTAATTATGCAGAATATAATTATGAATACTTGTTTAGTGATGACTTGGACTATATTGCAAGATCTTATGAGCCATCAGTAATTACTGATATTGTTAAATATGCTGATGGAGTGAAAATTGATTTAAGCAATTTAAATGGGCTTTGCTATAAAGAAAGTAATAAATGGATAATTAACGGAATAAAACCAGTTGATATAAATAAGTTACCAATTATTAATAGAGAATTTTTCAATCAGTATAAAGAAACATTTAAATATTTAGATATTAAACCAGTAGCTCATATAAGAACAGCGTATTCGTGTTTAAATAAATGTGAATTTTGCTATAGAACAATGCTAAATTGTGGAGAATATACAGAGAGAACAATAGAAAGCGTAGTAGAAGAAATTAAGAATATAGAGTGTGAAAACATTTATATTATTGATGACAACTTTTTAACGAATAGAGAAAGAATATTAAAATTTATTGAATTGATAAAGAAAAATAAGATAAATAAAAAATTTATTAGTTATGGTAGAGTAGATTTTATTATAAAAAATGAAGATATTATTAAACAATTAAAAGAAATAGGATGGATTTATCTTTTAGTAGGAATAGAAGCTTCTAATGATAAATATTTAGGCAAATACAATAAATTAATTTCCATTTCAGATAGTGAAATGTGTATAAATATGCTTGAAAAAATCGGGATTAGATGTATGGGAATGATGATAATTGATTTAGACTTTACATCAAAAGATTTCAAAAATATTTATAATTGGATTAAAAGGGTAGGACTAAAAAGATTTGCAATGTCAATCTATACTCCATTACCAGGAAGTAAGTTATATGAAAAATATAAAGATAAAATAATTGTCAAAGACTTAACAAAGTTTGACTTTATTCATGTTGTTGCAAAGCCTACTAATATGAGTGTATTAAGATTTTATTGGAATTATTATATTCTAGTTATTAAATTATTTAATTTAGCCAATAAATATGGGACTTATGATTATTTAGATATAAATAAATGGAAGAAAGCATACACTAAATTTCTTTTTAAGCATTAAATAGGAGGAATTATGAAGCAGTTTCAGTTGGATTTTTGGAATGAATTTAAAAAAATATTTTGCTATCATACAGGAGTAAGAGAACTATGTGAACGAACAGTAAAGCCTTGGAAAAAATATGATAGATTAGTAGATATACCTATAGAAGAAATGAAAGAAATTATTAAAATGGAAAAGGTAAAAACTCTTATTGTAGACATGGATGGAACATTAAAATATTACAAATTGGGTTTACTTGACGAAAACAAAAAATGGATTCAAGAAATAAAAAAAATTGTTAATATTTATATTATTTCAAATGCAAATGAAAGTTTAACTTCAAAAGTTGCTAATGAATTACAAGTTGAATATGTATGCAATGCTAAAAAGCCTTCTCCGTATGGTTTTGAAAAAATTTGTAAATTAAGTAATTCTAAAAAAGAAGAAGTTATTGTAATTGGTGATGCGATTAGAGCAGATATTAAGGGAGCTCAAAGAGCAGGAATAGAAAAGACTATATTACTTAAAGATTTAAATATTATTGGAATTGAAAAAGGCAAAAATCAATATGATAGCTTTTATTATATAACCTTTAATTTTATATTATATTCTTTTATTGGTTGGATAATTGAAATGATATACCATATAGGAAAGGGAATATATGAAAACAGGGGATTTCTATTTGGTCCGTTTTGTATAATTTATGGAATAAGTGCGTTAATAATGTTAGCAATATATCCGAAAATAAAAGGTAAAAATAAAATCGTAAAAGCGATTTTGCTATGGATATATACATTTATAATTTGCTCTGTATTTGAGTACATAACTTCATATGTTATTGAATTGATTTTTGGAATAAGATTATGGGATTATACTGGATTATCTTTTAATATTGATGGAAGAGTAAGACTAATAACATCAATTGCTTGGGCTAATTGTAGTATAGTATTAATATATTGGATACAGCCATTTGTAGAAAAAATATTTAACAAATTAAAAAAGAAGTCTTTATTTAATACAATTTTACATAGTATTCTTTGGATAATGTTTATAGATTGGATTTGTGCTATAGTTAGATATTCATAGATAAACGAAACAATATAAAAGTATATATATGATGTATTTATCAATATATATACTTTTTATTTATTTCCAATATAAATCACTCAAATTTTTTAAATCTATTTTAAATTTTTCTAATTGATTATCGTTATAATTATCCTTTAATTTATGAGCTTTCTTTGACCATTCTTTAAATTTCTTTTCAGTAAATTGTTTTGTATGGTTATAATGTAAACCGTGCATTCTCTTATATTCTCTTTGAAATTCTCTTAAAATTGGACTTTTTTCTACTTTTTATTTTCTCTTATTTTATGCTCCAATTTCTTTGCAAGTTTTTCCTGTGTCTAAATATAAATTGTTGCAATATTTTTGGTCATTTCTACCTTTCTGATTGGGATTATTGCTACTTGTAACAGGAATAAATAGTCTTCCACAATTTTCGCATTTATTGATAGTAAAATTATTTTGAATTACCTTAAATAATTCAAATCTAATTTGTTCTTCTGTATTTTGTAATTCATAAACTTCTTCTGCTACAATATGTTTTTCTTTTATTATATTTACTATTTTCTCTACATCCAATTTTTTTCTTCTCTTGATAATTCTGTATCACATATATATTTTGTTTTAAATTTACTATCAAGGAAGAGGGCGTGTGCAGGTTTGGTATTAAAATAATGTATGTCAAAAACTCTTTTAGTTTCGTATAAAAATAATTTTTCTGAAACACTTAAATTTCTAACAAGAGAATTATTAGAATATTTGCTTATCAATTCTAATCTTTCTTTTAAATCTGTTTTTTTCTCCATAAGGTTTTCTATTAATAAATCTCTCGTATTTTCAAAGAATTTTAGATATTCATTATGTTTTTTAGTTGATGTTATATCTATTTTTTCTACCCATTTTAAAAGTAAAATTTGCGTAGTATATTCATCTTCTTCAAATTCTTTAAATATTTCACTAGGATAATATTTTGAATTATCAATAGGGACACATATTTGTGATTTATATAATAGGTCAGTTCTAAATTCTTTAGTATTATATGTTTTTACAATTATATCAATCAATACTTGTGTATAAAAATGAGTATATGGAGAAAAGTTTAGACAAGCTCTGACTATTTGAAACATTTTAAAGAAACAATCCATATTCTCATCTTCAGAGTCAGTTTCTTTAGCATAGCATACAAGTTTTATTAATTGTGTATACATATCTTTTAATTTATCAAAATCTTCATGATTCATAATAGCAAATTCATATAATTTATCTCCAATGTTATATTCATAATTTCCTAAAGCACCAAAATATTCTCCGAGTATTTTTTATTATAATTTTATTATTATTAAGCGTGAAATTAGTTATCATATCAATGTTTCCTCCATTAAAAAAATAGAATATAGCTATTTTAATTTTTAGTTTACCTATAGACTTGGTAAAATCTATTTACAACAGTATTTTAGCATTTTATAATCAATTTATCAAGATGGAAAATAGTATTTTAAAATAGTTATTTTCTATTAACTGCACATTGAAAATTGAATAGCAAACTGCAAGTACAGATAATGATACTTTCGTCTGGCTAACGTGATGTAAAGGGGCGATTCACTAAAGGTGGAATGAGGGCAAATCTCATATGGGTATTTACCACTTGTAGTTTTAGTAATAAGGACAAACAACAAATAAATATAATTTAAAGATGGAAAGGTAGGTGAATATTCTGGAAAAGGAAATTAGGAAAGATGTTAATATAAATAAAAAAGCAAAAGATAAATTACCATTTGCAGTATTTGTATGTCCTAAAACTCAAAATGAAGAAATTGAAGACTATAAACAGGTATTCACCGATATTATTTCTGATAGAATACAAGAAAAATATAAATAAAAATAAGAACAAAATTTCGTAAATATATTGAAAAAGATTAAGAAATATGGTATAAATAGAAGAAATAAAAGAGATTTTAAGTTTTTCGGAAGTTCCGAGCAACTTGAGGAAAAGAGGTAAAAATGGGACAAGATAATGAGTTGAAATTATTTGAAGATAAAAAAATTAGAGCAAAATGGGATGATGAACTAGAGAAATGGTATTTTTCTGTTGTTGATATAGTATCAGCATTAACTGATAATGATTATCAGGCAGGTAGAAAATATTGGAAGACATTAAAAATGAGGCTAAATAAAGAAGGAAGTGAGTTGGTAACAAATTGTTACCAACTGAAAATGCAATCGTCTGATGGGAAATATTATAATACTGATGTAATGGATATAAAGCAAATTTTAAGGTTAATTCAATCAATACCATCTAAAAAAGCAGAGCCTTTTAAATTGTGGTTAGCACAAGTAGGAAAAGTTATAATATACAGTTTGAAAACCTTATCATTAAATTAATAGATAGTAGAATGTTTTCTGGGATAGATATTTATGGAGATGAGGCATATAATGATTTATCAAAATTTAAGAATATATATAAATATGCAAAAAACATGGGAATGAAATTAAAAGCACATGTTGGAGAATTTGGAGATACAAAGGACATTATAAATACAATAAAATATCTAGACATAAATGTAGTTCAACATGGTATAAATATAGCATATTCGAAAGAAGATATGATTTACGCTAAAGAAAGAGGCATAGTATTTAATGTTTGTCCAACAAGTAATATAGTATTAAAAAGAGCAAAAAGTTTAAATGAACATCCTATTAGGCTTATGTATGACATGGGATTAAAAATTACCATAAATACAGATGATTTATTAATATTTAATAGTACTCTTTCAGATGAATACTTAAAATTATATAGCAGCAAAGTTTTTAATGCTAAAGAACTAAATGAAATAAGGATTAAATCTTTAAATTATTAGGGGATATATATGAAGAAAATTAGTAAAATATTAATATTAGGTGGTCCAGGATCAGGAAAGACAACTCTAGCAAATAAATTGTCAAAGTTATTTGAATTACCAATTATAAACCTAGATAATATAAATTATAAACAAGGCTGGATTCAAAGGGATATAAAAGAAAGAGATAGTATCATTCGTAAAAAAATGAATGAGGATGAATGGATTATGGAAGGAATATATAAATCAACTTTACAAGAAAGAGCTAAAATTGCAGATTTAATTATATTTTTAGAATATCCCACATATTATTTGATGTTTAGAGTAATAAAGAGATACTTAAGTAATTTTGGAAAAGAGAAAAAAGAATTAGAAGGATGCAAAGAGCGATTAACATGGAATTTCATTAAATATACTTTGCATTTTAATTCAAAGAAAAAAAGTATATATGAAATAATTGATAGAGTAGAGAATATAGAAAATAAATTAATTATCTTAAAAAGAGGTAGAATTTTTGGAATAGGAGGAAAATTTAAAAATGAAACAAGAAAATATTAATGTAAAAGAAATTGAAAAAATTATAGGAGAACCAGTACAAAGCATAGAAAGAATTACTTATGGATATACAAACAAAATATATTCAATTAATGGAAGATATATTTTAAAGATTTGTACTAATGAAAGGAATAGGGACAATTTTAAAAGAGCCAGTCTTTTTTGTCAAAAATATTTTGAAAGTATTAATTGTCCAAAAGTTTTATATAGTTGTTTGGATACAGATAATGCTTGGCAGATTGAGGAGCAGGCGAAGGGAGAAAATTTATTTTTTAAGTGGAATCAATTAAGTAAAGATGAAAAAGAAGACATAATTAGAAAAATTTGTACAGAATTAAAAAAAATCCATGAAATACCAGTAACGGATGTATTTAAAAGCAATTTTAAACCTGAAGATTGGAAAAGAAAATTTCAAAAAGATATATTGAAAAAAATTGATTCTTTAGAAAATAAGGGTTTGAATTTTGTTGGTTTATACGAAAGAATAAAGGAATATATGGTTCAAAATTTAGATGCTTTAGATGAAACTGATTTTAGAGTATGTCATACTGATATGCACTTTGATAATATTATGATAGATGATGATAATAATATAACAATATTAGATTATGATAGATTAAGAATATCATCTTTAGATTATGAGTTAAACATTTTTAACATTATGTCTAAAACACCAGATTTAGTTGCAAATGATGAGTTAAAAGAACGAGTAAAAAAAGAAGATTATAGTGAGATATTAAGTATGATGCAAGAAAATTACCCAGAAATGTTTAAATTCGACAATCTTAATGAAAGACTAAATATTTATGCATTAAAACATTATTTAGGATTACTAGCGGTTGTAAAAGAAAAAGATAGAGTAATCAATGCCTTGACGGAAATAGTAGGTGAAAAAAATTTAACTAAAGAAGATGGTGAAAGAGAAGAAGAAAGGTAATTAAAAAGACAGAGACTTCATTATGAAGTCTCTGTTTCAGCTTGTTGACAAACTATATATTAAAAAATTTTCTAAAATAAAGTTATTAAAAGTGGAGAGCAATAATACTTTCTTGCATAAAAAATTTTTAATATTATAAAAAATATAGACATTTTAATAGCAAAGTGGGAGAAAAAAATATTTTAGGAGATCATGTATGCTAGTGTTTTCAACTCTGGTGTATTGAACACCTTTAACAAGAACTATAGGATTTTGTTCGTCTGATTCTCCCATTAGAATAGCAGATGCTGCAGCTATTTCGTCAACTAATGCGACTTGAGACTTTGAAGGATTCCCAAAAAGATCTTGAGATTCTTTTTCCTCTAAAGCTTTTATACCAGCTATACCAATTGACTCGCTGATTGCACCTCTTCTATATGGTTTTCCCATAGTATCATTAATAATAACTGCAATGTCGACATCAAGCATTTTCTTGATTGCTAATCTTATTTTTTGAGCACTGTCATCAGGATTTTTTGGAAGGAGAGTTACCAATCTATTTTTTTTATCTGATACATTTGACTTGTCAACACCTGCACTTGTACAAACATATCCGTTTTTATGTCTGGTAACAACATGTCTTCCGGAAATTTCTAATATTTCAGTGGATTCATCTATGAAAACTTGACATTCCTCAGGAGACCTTCCAGTTAGCTTGGAAATTTCAATAGCTTTTTTAGAAGGTACAACATGATTTAGGTTGACAATTGCATTTTCAGAGATAGATACTATTTTTTGGGCGATGACTATAATATCACCATCACAAATTTGAATATTGCTTTCACTGCAATTATTGACTATTATTTGAGCAATATCATCTCCAATGTTTACAATGGGTATATCAGGGATCGCTATGTATTCTATTTTTGTCATAAATGTTCCTCCTTTGCATGATTTTGTCTCCTAAAATGTTTTATATCAAGCGATTTAGGAATATATTCATATTATATCACTAAATTTTACATAATTCAATAAAAATTGAAAATTTTTACAGGAGACCTTTACGATGTCAAAATGTTCTAAAATTTTGAGCAAACAACTTGAAATTTTAGGTCTTTTGATATATAATAGCGACAATAAAGCGACATATAAGATTAAATGTTATTGATACATTATAAATGGAGGTGCAAAATGAAAAAGTCTAATGAAGAAAAAAGAGTTGTAATATATTGCAGAGAAAGTAGAGATGACTATGGCGAAAACTATGAAAGAATAGAAACCCAAAGAGATTTACTTGTAAAATATTGTAAAGGTCATGGATATACAAATATAGTTGATATTATAATGGATGATGACAAAAGCGGTACAGACTTTAGTAGATTTGATGATATAAGAGAAAGAGCCAAAAATAAAGAAATAGATGTAATCGTTTTTAAAAACTCTGCAAGACTTGGAAGAAACCAAAAAGAAGCATTAGACTTTGTAGAATACATAGAAGAACAAGGTGTAGAAATAATATTTGAAGATGAACAATATAATGAGGAAATGTTTGGACTATATGCGTGGTTTAATGAAAGAAGAGCAAGAGATGATAGTAAAAATATAAGAAGAAATTTAAGACACAAAATAGAAGAAGGAGATTTACTCGTGAAAGCAATTTATGGATATAATAAAGATGGAAAAAAATTAGTTAAAAATTCCGAAACAGCTCCAGTAGTACAAGAAATATTTGAATTATATTCTAAAGACTGGGGGTATCAAAAGATTGCAACATATTTAAATAAAAAGGGAATACCAACACCATCTCAGAGCAGGAATTTTGCAAATGCAAAACAAACTGCAAATTGGAAAGCACAGCATATAGTAAGAATATTAGATGATAGAAGATATATTGGAGATTATGTAGGGGGACATACTGAAAAAGTAAGTTTTAAATCTAAAAAAACAAGAGTAAAAGATGAGTCAGAATGGACTATAATTGAAAACCATCATGAGCCAATTATTGATAAAGAACTATTTGAAAAAGTACAGAAAATTAGAAAGAAAAGAAAAAAAGAAAGTGATAAATATAATAATGGTTTCAAGTTTGTAGACGTAGAAAACAATTTATACTCAGGACTTTTGTATTGTGGAAGATGTGGAACTGCAATGTATAAAAGAAAGGGAACAAGTGGTACAAGAAAAAGACCAGATAGTTATTTATGTAAAAAATATAGCAATGAAGGTGCTATAAAAGATATAAGACCAGATTATGGTTGCAAACCACACAGAATAAGAATAGAATATTTAGACCAAATTGTAAATGCATATATAGATAACTTAATTAGCAATCCAGAATTTAAAGATTTTGTAATGAATAATGTAAAAGCAATTAATACAAATAAAGTTACTTTAGAAAAAGACTTAAATAAACATAAGCAAACAATAGAAAAATTAGAAAAACAATTCAAACAAGTATATGAAGATAAGCTAAATGACTTAATTCCAGAATTTATATATAAAGACAAAAAACAAGAATTAGAAAAGAAGTTAAAAAATGAAAAGGAAAAATTACAAGAAACAGAAAATAAGTTTAATACATTAAACAAATTAGAAGATAAAGAAGATTTAATCTTTAAAGCAATAGATGACATAAAGAAAAATGGACTAACAAAAGAAGAACTATCAAGACTATTTGATAAAATCGTAGTATTTAATCCAAAAGAAATAACAAAAGAACAGAAAGAAGAATATAACCTAAATGATGAAATGTACAAAGAACTCTACGAAAATGGAGGCTTAGCATTCCATTTGAAGTTTATGTATCCACAAACTATCACAAACAGGTGGATGTGATATTGGAACAAGACCAATAGAATTACATTTAAAAGCATTTGAAAAATTAGGAATAAATATTAATAAAAACTATGGAAATATAGAGTGCTTTTGTGATAAAATAGTAGGGGAAAAAATAGACTTAGATTTTCCAAGTGTCCGGAGCTACTGAAAATGCTATACTTGCAAGCTGTTTAGCAGAAGGAACAACCATAATAAATAATGTAGCAAGAGAGCCAGAAATAATAGATTTGCAAAATTTCTTAAATAGAATGGGAGCAAAAATAAAAGGAGCAGGAACAAGTAATATAATAATAGAAGGTGTAAAAAGTTTAAAAGATGTAAGTTATAATATAATGCCTGATAGAATAGAAACAGGAACATTTTTGTGTTTAGCAGCAATAAATAGAACGAGTTTATTAATAAAAAATGCAGATGCTAATCATATAACACCAATAATAGATAAATTAGAAGAAATGGGGTGCAATATAAAAGTAGAAAAAAATGAAATAGAAATAAATGCACCAAAGAAATTAAAAGCTGTAGATATAAAAACAATGCCATATCCAGGATTTCCAACAGATATGCAATCAATATTTGTAAGTTTACTTACAACAGTAAAAGGAACATCAGTAGTAGTAGAAAATATTTTTGAAAATAGGTATAGATTTGCACAAGAACTAATAAGAATGGGAGCTAAAATAACAGTAGAAGGAAAAACAGCTGTAGTAAAAGGTGTCAAAAAACTATATGGAGCAAACGTAAAAGCAACAGATTTAAGAGGAGGAGCTTCACTTGTTTTAGCAGGAAGTGTAGCAAAAGGAACAACTACAATAGAAAATATAGAATATATTTTACGAGGCTATGAAAATTTTTTAATAAAACTTAAAAAATTGGGATTAGATATAAAAGTTATTAAGGGTTAATTCCCTTAATAAAACCTTGTAATAAGGAGGTAAAAAATTGCCAAAAAAGATAAAAGAAATGGAAAACTATTATATGGGACAAGAAGAAAAAGAAGAAACACTTGAAGAAATGATGAAAAGAAAAAAAGAAAAACAAAAAGAAAGAGAAAAGAGAATTTCTAAAAGGAAAAAAGAAGAAAAGAAAAAAGAAGATAAAGATGAAAAGTTTGAATTAGACACTGAGATGGTAATTAATATGACTAATAAAAATAAAGTAGAAAAAGAAGAAGCACAAAGAAAAAAAATAACAAAACAAGAAAAGAAGAGAAGAAAAAGAATAAAGAAAATAAAATTTTTCTTAAAAATATTTTTATTAGTAGGAATAATTGCAGGAAGTATTACATTTGCTTTAACATCACCAATTTTTAACATAAAAGACATAAAAGTAATAAATAATAATAAAATACCTACTGATACAATAATTAGTTTATCAGGATTAAAAACAGATGAAAATATATTTAAATTTTATAAAAAAAGTATTATACAAAAAATAAAAGAAAATCCATATGTGGAAAACGTGGAAATACATAGAAAATTGCCACAAACAATAGAAATAGATATAGAAGAAAGAGTTGCAACATATAGTATAGATTATATGGGAAAATATGCTTATATAAATACACAAGGATATATTTTAGAAATATCAGAAGATAGTCAAAATATGCCAATAATAGAAGGCGCTACGACAAATGAAGAAGAAATAATACCAGGAAATAGACTAAATAATGAGGATTTACTAAGGCTAGAGCAAGTAATAAAAATAATGAATACAGCAAGAGATTGTAGTATAGATAATAAGATAACAAGTATTGACATTAGCGAAGAAAACAATTATAGTATATATCTAAGTGAAGAAAAGAAAAAAGTATATTTAGGAGATTGTAGTAACTTAAGTAACAAAATGTTATATGTACAAGCAATAATAGAACAGGAAAAAGGAAAAGCAGGAGAAATATTTGTAAATGGAGATTTAAATAATAAATTTAATCCATATTTTAGAGAAGAAGTATAAGAGGTGAGAATATGCAAAATAAAAAAATAGTTGCAATAGTATTAGGGGTAATGTGTTTTGCATTAACTTGTGGTATATGTATACAAGTAAGAACAGTAGAAGGAACAAATTCGGCAGTAAGTAATGATTATGAAGAAAATAATTTAAGAGCAGAAGTTTTAAGATATAAAGAAAGATATGATAATAAAGTAAAAGATTTAGAAAAAGCAGAAAGTGAATTAGAAAAAGAAAGAGAAAGTGCAACCCAAAATGATACAGCATTAGAAGAGAAAGAAAAAGAAATAACAGAAGGAAATAAAATAATAGGCTTATCTGAAGTAACAGGTTCGGGAGTAATAGTAACATTAAGTGATAGCAAAAAAGATGTAAATAGTAGTTTAGATCCAAGCATGCTTTTAGTACATGATACAGACGTTTTAAGTGTAATAAATGAATTAAAAAATGCAGGTGCAGAGGCAATATCAATAAATGATCAAAGATTAGTTACAACTAGTGGAATAATTTGTGGAGGAAATATTATAGAAATAAATGGGGAAAAAGTAGGAGCACCATTTGAAATAAAAGCAATAGGATTACCAGAACAGTTAGCGGCACTTGATAGACCAAATGGATATTTAGACATTCTAAGAGGGTGGAGTGTAGGAGCTAAACTTGAAAAATCAAATAATATAACAATACCAAAATATACAGGAACATTTACATATGAGTATGCAAGAGAAGTAGAGTAGGAGGAGTTAGATGAAAACTAAAATGAAAAAAGGTAAAATAACAATGATAATAACAGCAGGTATTGCTTGTTTTGTTCTTGTATTAGTAATGACAATGCAATTTAAAATTGTAAATGAAGCTGATATAACATCAATAGAAAATATGAGAAAAACAGAATTAAGTACAGAACTTGCAAATTGGAAAACAAGATATGATGAAGTAAATAAACAATATGAAGAAACAACAGCAATGATAGAAGAATATAGAAATAATAAAGAATCAAATGAGCAAACTGATAATTTGATGAATGAAGAATTAGACCAGATAAATATAACACTTGGAAAGACAGACGTTGAAGGAGAAGGAATTTTAATAACAATAAATGAAACAGATGATGATGAAATCGAAAATATAACATCAGATGACTTGCTATTAATAGTAAATGCATTAAAATTAGCTGGAGCAGAAGCAATATCAATAAATGATCAAAGAATAATAAACATGAGTGATATAGTATATATAGACGCAGCAGGAATAATTAGAGTTAATGGAGAAAGAATACTTGCACCATATACAATAAAAGCAATAGGAAATTCAGAATATTTAGAAAGTTCATTAATTGGAAATGGTGGAGTAGTTGATGAAATGAGGAAAAAGAAACAAGATGTAACAATAGAAAGAGAAAACAAAATAACAATATCAAAATATAATGGTGATATAACAACAAAATATATGGAGTAAAATAGGAGGGTAATTATGATATTTATAGCAATATTAATAGGATGTATATTAGGAGCTTTAATTGGAATGAATGCACCAATGATTTCATATACATATTCTAGTTATTTAGCAATTGCAGTAATAGCGGCATTAGATTCAGTATTTGGTGGGATAAATTCAGTAATAAATAAAAATTTTGACTTAAAGATATTTGTAACAGGATTTTTTGGAAATGCAATATTAGCAATACTACTTACAATTTTGGGACAAAAATTAAATGTAGACATATATTTAGCAGCAATAGTTGTATTTGTCGGAAGAATGTTTGTGAATTTAGCAATGATAAGAAGATATTATGTGGATAAATGGTTAAATAAATTAGAAGAAAGAAAAAACAAAAAAGAAGAAAAGGTAGAAGCAAAATCTGAAGAAAACTAGTGCATAAAGATTATTACAAAAGTGTTACAAAAATATTACAAAAATATAACAAATTCTATTGACATTTTTTTAAAAATGTAATATATATACACTTAAGAAATTATACTAAAAAATGGAGGAATTAACTTGGCAATAGGAGATATCATAGTAGGCGTTGACATAGGAACAAGTAAGGTTTGCACTGTTGTTGGAGAAGTAAACAACTTTGGACAAATAGAAATTATATGCAACACCTCATATAAATGTAATGGACTAAAGAAGGGGAAAATAATAAATGAAGATGAAATAATTTTAAGCCTTGCAAAAACGATTAAAGATGCTGAAGATGAGACTAACCTAAAAATAAATTCTGCCTATGTAACAATTCCAGGTAAGCATGCAATAATAGTACAGAATAGTATAACAAAAGAGGCTAAGGATAAATATGCTGGAATATCAGTAAGAGATGTTCAAAATGCAATAATCCAAGTAAAAGATATAGAAATACCAGATGGCAAAACATTAATAGATGTAGTACCAGATAAAATAACGTTAGAAAATGGTACAGTAGTGGCTGATCCAGTAGGAAATTTAAGCGCAAGTTTTACAATAAGTGCACAGGTGATTTTAGCAGAAAAGGATTATGTAAGGCAATTGCACACAATATTTAAAAAAGCAGGACTTGAAATAGATGGGATAGTTCCAATAACACTTGCTGAAAGAAATTTAATATTAGACACAAATGAATTACATGATAATATTATGATATTGGATATTGGAGCAGGAAACACTGATATAGGAGTGTTTGAAGGTTCAACATTTTTATACACGAACTCTATTCCATTGGGAGGAGATAATATTACAAATGATATAGCATTAGTACTTAATATTTCTGAAGAAGAAGCAGACAAGTTAAAAAGACAATATGGCTTAGCATTAAAATCTTTTATAGACAATGATAATGATATTATTTTAAATACATGTAAAGATGATTCAAAAAATAAAATAATAAAAAGTTCAGAATTAATAGAAATAATAGAAGCAAGAATTGAAGAAATATTTACAATTATAAATAAAGATATAACAAATCACGGGCTAAAGCAAAAAATAAACAATGTAATATTAACAGGACAAGGAATAGTAAATATAAATAAAAGCGATGTAGCTGGAAAAATAAACTTAAACATACCTGTAAAAATTTCAACAGGAAGAGCCATAAGTACAGTAAAGCCAGCATATAGAACAAGTTATGCATTAGTAAGATATATTGCAGCAAGACCATTTACAAAAACTGTATCAAGCAGTATAGACACACAAAACAATGAGAGTTTTATTAAAAATATATTAGAAAAAATAAAAGAATTTTTCTATTCTTAAAAAAGGTATTATTTTTATATTATATATATTCATTTAGCTATAAAAAGGGGAATAACTAAAATAAAGTTGAAATAAGAAAGGGAGGAAAAACTAAATGATGGAATACAATAATGAAGACAATAATGTTACCATGATGGATGGAACAGCTACTATTAAAGTAATAGGAGTAGGAGGAGCTGGAAATAATGCAGTAAATAGAATGATTGAAGCTGATATAAAAGGTGTAGATTTTATTGCTGTGAATACAGATAGACAAGCTCTTCAAATATCAAAAGCAAAAACTAAAATTCAAATAGGAGAAAAAATAACAAGAGGTTTAGGAGCAGGAGCAAACCCAGACATTGGAGCACAAGCTGCAGAAGAAAGTAAAGCAGAAGTAGCAGAAGTACTAAGAGGAGCAGATATGGTATTTGTAACAGCCGGAATGGGCGGAGGAACAGGTACAGGAGCAGCACCAATAGTAGCACAAGCAGCAAAAGAAATGGGTATATTAACAATAGGAGTTGTAACAAAACCATTTACATTTGAAGGAAAGAAAAGATTATCACAAGCAGAACGTGGAATTGAAAGTCTAAAAGGAAAAGTAGACACATTAGTAGTAATACCAAATGATAAACTATTACAAATAGTAGATCGCAAAACATCTATAATAGAAGCGTTTAAGATGGCGGATGATGTATTAAGACAAGGTGTACAAGGTATATCAGATTTAATTGCTATTCCAGGTTTAGTAAACTTAGACTTTGCAGATGTAAAAACAATAATGTTAAATCAAGGTATGGCACATATGGGAGTGGGATGTGCATCAGGAGAAAATAGAGCAGAAGATGCAGCAAAAGAAGCAATACAAAGTCCATTACTTGAAACATCAATAGAAGGAGCAAAAGGAGTAATTATTAACATTACTGGTGGAGATAATTTAGGATTACACGAAGTAAATACAGCAGCAGAATTAGTACAAAGAAGTGTAGATCCAGAAGCAAATATTATATTTGGTACAGTAACAGACGAAACAATGGGAGATGAGATAAGAATAACAGTAATAGCAACAGGATTTGAAAAAAATGAACCAATATCAAGTATAGGAGTAGATAATATTACAGCTAAACCATGGAGTGGAAACAAAATGAATTCAATACCAGTAAGCCATGATACAAGTTCATCACAAAATGATTTAGACATTCCAGCTTTCTTAAGAAAGAATAGAAATAAAAATTAATAAATACAAAAAATAAACAAAAATGTATAGATAAGAATAAAAATGAAAAATACAAATATAATATAAAAGAAATAATCGAAAAAATACGATTATTTCTTTTTTTCGCATATAAGAAAAGACAGATTTTTTAAAACAAAAGGAGTAGAATATAAAATGCAGGTGATTATATGACCATTTATATTGATGTTGTGTTAATAGAAAATTTAATAATGAATTATATAATATTATTAGCAACAGGGATAATATTAAAGATAAAGATAAAACATATAAGATTAATAATAGGAAGTTTGTTAGGAGCAATATATACAATAATAGGATATATAGGAATACTAGAAATATATTCAAGTATTATATTAAAAATTATTTTATCAATTATGATAGTTTATATTGCATATTATCCACAGTCTTTGAAAAAAATGTGTAAAGAATTATTATTTTTCTATTTAACATCATTTGTATTCGGAGGAGTAGCATTTTCACTAATATATATAATAAAACCACAAGAAATTTTAATGAAAAATGGATTGTTTTTAGGAACTTATCCATTGAAGACTGTTATATTAGCAGCAATAGTAGCATTTATTATAATCATATCAGCATTCAAAATGATAAAAAAGAAAATAACAAGAAAAGATTTGATATGTAATGCAAAAATAGTTTTAGATGGAAAAAATATAGAAACAAAAGTATTAATAGATACAGGAAATATGTTGAGAGAACCAATAACAAATACGGAAGTTATGGTCATTGAACATACGCTTTTATATGGAATAGTACCAAAAGAGATATTAAATCACTTAGAAGAAATAATAGGAGGTGAATTAGAAAAAATACCAGAAAAAATCAGAAATAAATATGTTTCAAGATTAAAACTAATTCCATTTTCATCACTAGGAAAACAAAATGGTATGTTAATTGGAATAAAAGCAGATTATATAGAAATTGAAAAAAATGGAGAAAAAGATGAAACTGAAAAGGAAAAAATTAAAAAAGAAAATATAATACTAGGAATATATAATAAATCATTAACAAAGAGGGGAGAATATAGAGCGATAGTAGGAATGGAGTTTGTGTAAGAAACATATAGCAAAAGGAGATGGTAGAGATTAAGATATTAGAATATGTAAAAGACAAAATAAATACAATTTGTGCAAGATATTTAAACGAAGACAATGAATTAGAATATTTACCGATATTTTACATAGCAGGAAGCCAAACACTTCCTCCACCGTTGCCACCTGAAGAAGAAGAAAAATACATAAAAAAACTTTCAGAAGAAAACAATTTAGAAGCAAGACAAATATTAGTAGAAAGAAATTTAAGGTTAGTAGTGTATATAGCAAAGAAATTTGAAAACACAGGAATAGGGATAGAAGATTTAATATCAATCGGAACAATAGGTTTGATGAAAGGGGTAAATACATTCAATATGGATAAAAAAATAAAACTAGCAACATATGCATCAAGATGTATAGAAAATGAAATATTAATGTTCTTACGAAAAAATAACAGAAGAAAAGGAGAAGTATCTATAGATGAACCATTAAATAAAGATAGAGATGGAAATGAACTCTTGCTATCTGATATATTAGGAACAGAAGCTGATATTACATCGAGAAATTTAGAAGATGAAGTAGATAAAACACTACTCAAAGATTCTATTTCCAAATTAAAGAAAAGAGAAAAAGATATAATGGAAATGAGATTTGGATTTAAAACAGGGGAAGAAAAAACACAAAAAGAAGTGGCAGATGAATTACGGAATTTCACAAAGTTATATTTCAAGATTAGAAAAGAAGATAATAAATAAAATGAGAAAAGAAATTTCAAGTAAGATAGGATAATTTAGTCATTTTTTGAGACGAAGGAAAAAAGACTATTTTATATTATTTCAAAAAACGAATAAAAAAACCAAATTTGGAAATACTTAAATCAAGTAATTTCGAAGGAGGTTTTTCTTTTGCTATATAATAAAGTAGAAATTTGTGGTGTAAACACATCTAATTTACCGTTATTGAGCAAAAAAGAAAAAGAAGAACTATTTATAAAAATAAAAGCAGGAGATGAAGAAGCAAGAAACAAGTTTATACATGGAAATTTAAGATTAGTATTAAGTGTAATACAAAGATTTTGCGGAAGAGGAGAGACGGCAGATGATTTATTTCAAGTGGGGTGTGTAGGTTTAATAAAAGCAATTGATAATTTTGATTTAAGTCAAAATGTTCAATTTAGCACATATGCAGTACCAATGATAATAGGAGAAGTAAAAAGATACTTAAGAGATAATAATAGCATAAGAGTAAGCAGATCAGTAAGAGATTTAGCATATAAAGTAATTCAATATAAAGAAAGATATATAAAAGAATATGGAAAAGAACCAAAAGTAGATGAAATTGCAAAAGAATTGGGCGTTGAAAGAGAAAGCATTGGTTTCTGCATGGATGCAATTCAAGATCCAGTTTCGCTTCAAGAACCGATATATAATGATGGAACAGAAAATATTTATATTATAGATCAAATAAGAGATAATAAAAATACAGATGAACATTGGACAGAAAAAATGACAATAGAAGGAGCATTAAATAAACTTAACAAAAAAGAAAGAACAGTAATAACAAAAAGATTTTTTGATGGTAGAACTCAAATGGAGGTTGCTGAAGAAGTAGGAATTTCTCAAGCACAAGTATCAAGATTAGAAAAAACAGCAATAGAACATATAAAAAGATTATATAAATAGTCAAAGAGAAAGGTTTTTCTTTGACTTAATATCTTTTTTTTACATATTAATAGTATTAAAAGAATAAAATGTAAAAGGAGGGAAGAAATGGGTGACAAGGGATTAGATTTTAAACATAAAGAAGTAATTAATATAACAGATGGAAAAAGATTAGGATATGTTCAAGATGTTTGTGCAAATTTAGAAACAGGTACAATAACTCATATCATTGTACCAGGAAGTAACAAAATAATTAACTTTTTTACACAAAATAATAATATAGTTATACCGTGGCAAAAGGTTAAATGTATAGGAGATGATATTATACTTGTAGAAATTTAAAAAATTTTAAAAAAAACTTTAAAAATTTTCAAAAAAACTATTGACTTTTTATCTTAACAGTGTTATTATAAAAAAGTACCTAGCAACAGATAAAAAATAAAAAAAGAAAACTTAAGAATTAGTAAGAATATGAACTTTATGAATCGAATAGAAACACAGTAATTACTAGTTTTTTATTTTGCCTAAAAACAGGGTAAAAAATTTTTGAAAAAAATGTCGAAAAAGTGTTGACAAAATGAAAAAGGTATAGTATAATCCAAAACGTTCCGAACAAAAAAGGAATGTAAAAGTACATTGAAAAATAAACAAAAAATCCTTTAGAGAAAAACCAAAGCGGTACAAAAAGTACCAAAAATTTTTAAAAGTTTTTCTAAAAAAGAAAGAAGTTTAAAAGAGCTTGAAAAAAACTTTAAATTTAGATTTATAACTTCTAAGAAATTGGAAGAAATATAAATACAAAAAATAGAGAGTTTGATCCTGGCTCAGGATAAACGCTGGCGGCGCACATAAGACATGCAAGTCGAACGAACTTAATCGAAAGTTTACTTTTGAAGCGGTTAGTGGCGGACTGGTGAGTAATGCATAAGCAACCTGCCTATCAGAGGGGAACAACAGTTAGAAATGACTGC
>CALXZU010000017.1 GCA_944393325.1 uncultured Clostridia bacterium | reverse complement strand
ATAACATATACAAAAATATCCCAGTTAGCATATAGCTAATTAGGATATTTTTTATTATTTAAGTCTGAACAGTAACATAATTTAGTAAATTAAAGATTTTCTCTCATTTAAATATATAATATAAAGTTTTAGAATATAACAAAAATTTATATAATCTGAAAAAGTAAATAATATAACGGTACTTAACAAGCTAAATCTTTGAGTTACTATACTTTTAATTTTTTTCAGACTGAAAATATAATAGGAGAACAATTAAAAAGATTATATAAACAAAATTTTATAGAAAAAAGGTTAAAAACAGTAATTCTAATTTTACTGTTTTTATTTTGTCTTCTTTTTTGAAGGAAAATATTCAATAATATCAGTAATATTACAATTAAAATAATCACAAAGTCTTGCTATAACAAAAATATCAAAACGTACTAATTCACCTGTAAGTAATCTTTTTAAAACTTTAAAGTCAGTATTTGTATCACGCATTACTTTATTAATACTTATATTTCTTTCTTTTAGAATATCTTCTAATTTAAATAAATAATAACCATTTTCAATATTTACCTTAATCATAAACTCATTTCTCCTAAAATATATAAATAAATTATATATTTTTAACAGGACACTTGACTATTGGTTGTATAACCATTATAATGATAGTATGCACTGGTTATATAACCAATACACAAAATAAAGAGAGGAGAAATACAAATGTTAAAATTAGAAAAGAACGAAGAAGAAAAAGGAATTACATTAATTGCATTAGTCATTACAATTATTGTACTTCTGATACTTGCAGGAGTTTCAATTGCGATGCTAACAGGACAAAATGGAATACTTACACAAACACAAAGAGCGAAGGTAGAAACAGAAAATGCAGAAGAAGATGAACTGAGAAAATTAACAGCATTAGAAGCGGCTACAAATTTGGAAAATACAATATATACAGATGAAAATAATCAAACTGCAACAATACCAGCAGGCTTTGCGGTATCAAAGGTAGAAGGAGAAAATATAATTAAAGATGGATTAGTAATAATAGATAAAAATGGAAATGAATTTGTATGGATACCAGTAGATGGAATAAACTTAAAATATGAAAAACATACGTATCAAAATTCAGAAATAGATGATACAGATACAGTAACTGATACAGAAAATGGGAATTGGATTACTCAAAGATATAGAAAATATACTAATTGGAAGGATGATGGAGGAAACTCAGAAAGTGTTATAGAATATGGAGGTTTCTATGTAGCCAGATATGAAGCTGGAGTACCGGAAGATGCGGACTTTTATGCAAGTAACGAGGGAGATGCATATTATACACGTGATACAACTCCATCAAAGAATGTAACAACATATATTCCAGTAAGTAAGCGTGGAGAGCCAGTATGGAATTATATAAGTTATGAAAATGCAAAAAAAGTATCAAATAAAATGTATGAAGATAGTACTTCGGTAACAAGTAGTTTAATAGATGGAAGAGCATGGGATACGATAACACAATGGTTAGATAATTCTGGTTATAATGTAACAAATAGTAGAGAATGGGGAAATTATTATTCGGTTTCATTTAACTTTTATGGGCTATATGCCATTCATGGACAAGAAACAGAGGGAGGAAGACCAATAATAGCACAAAATTATAATAAAGGAAATGGTATAAAAGCAGAAGAAGTTTATTTAGAAACCGCAACAGGTGTAACAGAAAGAAATAAAGCAAATAATATATATGATTTTGCAGGAAATTTTTTTGAAATGTCAACAGAAACAGCAGAAGTAGAAAATGGTGTATATGTGGCACAGAGAGGAGGAGGATTTAATTCATCAGATTTGCATGCAGGAGCTTGTTTGAGGCTTGGTAATATTACTCCTATGGGAGATTTCGCTTTAAGTTATAGAATAGTTTTATATATAAATACTTAAAAATTTGTTTTTATGAAAGTTTTAGTATAAAGAAATAGTAAGATTATCTTACTATTTTTGGCTTTTTATAGAATTGAAAATGAATTTTAAAGAGGGTAATTTTATTATTTTGAATATTTTTCGTAAAAAAGCTCATAATTAAAATGAAAGAAGGTTTTAGTTATGAGCGATAAAAAAATAGAAGAAAATAAAGAAAATCAAAAAAGAGCAAGGAAAAATATGGAGGTAGAAGTAGGGGAAGATAGTACAAAATATGGAGAATTTGTATCATCATATTTTGCATGGATACCACTTCCAGAACAAAAAGAAAATGCTAAAAGATTACAAAATATAACAAAGAAAAAAGAAAAAAATAAAGATAAATAGTAGACAAGAAAAAATAAAAAAGAATAACAGAAGGAAAAAATATAAGAAATAAGAAAAAACAAGAAAAGATGAGAAAAAGAGAGGAAAAAAGAGAAAAAGAAAGAAAATAACGGAAAAGAAAAAGAAATTTTCAATGGAAAGTCAGAAAAGGTCAAAAAATGCATTTGTAAAAAAATAAAATAAGAGTATAATATTATTGTAGGTCAAAGAAAGTCAAAGTTAAAATAAGGAGGTATGTAATATGCGAATGTCAGATATAATAGAAGAATTTATAAAAGAACTATTTGATGATGGAAATGATGCAATAGAAATACAAAGAAACGAACTTGCAGAACACTTTAACTGTGTACCATCACAAATAAATTATGTAATATCCACAAGATTTAAGCCGTCTCAAGGCTACTATGTAGAAAGTAGAAGAGGTGGAGGAGGACATATAACAATAAAAAAGGTAAATAATGATAAAGAAGACTATATAATGCATATTATAAATAATATAGGAAATGAGCTAACATCAAACGAAGCAGATATACTAATTAGTGACTTTCTATCTTATAATATAATAAATACAAAAATTGCAAAATTATTAAAAGTAGCCACAAATGACAAAGTGTTAAAATTGGATAAAAACATAAAAGATGAAGTAAGAGCAAGAATATTTAAAAATATGTTATTAAATATTTAAAAATAATAAGGGAGGAATAAATATGTTATGTGAAAATTGTGGTAAAAATGAAGCAAATGTAAGATATACAGAAAATATTAATGGAAATGTAAGAGAATTACATTTATGTGAAGAATGTAGCAAAAAATTAGGAATAGGAGAAATGAGCTTTAATATGCCAATAGACTTCTCAGACTTTTTAAGCGGATTTATGGATGGGTTTATGGAACCAGAATTTATGCCTATGATAAATGGAATAAGAAGTACAAAATGTAAAACATGTGGAACAGTATTTGATGATGTATTAAATACAGGAATACTTGGATGTGGAGACTGCTTTGCTACATTTGAAGACAAATTAGATCCAATAATCAAGAAAATCCAAGGAGCCAATAGACATGTAGGAAGATTAGCAAAAGAAATAGACAATAAAATAGACAATAAGAAAAATAGTAAAAGAGAAATTGTAAATAAAGAGACAAAAGAAGAAAATACAGATATAAAAAATATTGAACAAAATCAAGAGAAAATAGAAGAATTACAAATAAAATTAAAAGAGGCAATAAAAGAAGAAAGATATGAAGATGCAGCAAAAATAAGAGATGAAATAAAAAAATTAGAAAAATAAAAAATAAAGATAAATGGAGATATCGAGAGATAATCGTTCATTTATAGTAAGAGGAAGTGAGTTATTTGAATTGGTATTTAGAAACGGGAAAAGAAACAGACGTTGTAAAAAGTACAAGAATAAGATTTTTAAGAAATATAAAAGGATTTAAATTCAAATTAAATCCTTTAGAACAAGAAGAATTAGAAAATAGAATAAGAGAAAATTTATATTCTATAGGATATGGATTAAAATTCTTGAAATTAAAAGACATGGATAATATAACAAAAACAAGTTTAGTAGAAAAAAATCTGGTATCGCCAAATTTCTTGGCTAAAAAAGGAAAAACTGGAAGTATATTAATAAATGATGAAGAAAATATCTGTATAATGATAGGTGGAGAAAATAATCTAAGCATTCAAGTATTTAGTTCAGGATTAGAATTAGAAAATACTCTAAATTTAGCAATAGAGGTAGAAGAAAAAATAGGGAAAATACTAGGATATAGCATAGATAGAAAATATGGATATTTAACAAGTAACCTAAACGATTTAGGAACAGCATTAAAAATATCAGTTATGGTAAATTTACCAGCACTTAGTAAAACGGGAAATCTACACACATTAATAAATACAATTAGAGATTTTAATGTAGAAATATGTGGTGAATATGGTAAAGTAACAAAAAATAATGTAAATAGTGAAGAAACCATTTTCCAGATAGCTAATAAACAAACAATAGGAATAACAGAAAAAGAAATACTAAAAAACTTGAAAGTTATAACAGAAAAAATAATAGAACAAGAAAGAAAAGCAAGAAAAATGCTAACAAAAGAAAGTTTAGAGTTAGAAGACCTAATAGGAAGAAGTTATGGAATACTTACAAACTGTAAAAAAATATCATATGAAGAAGCAAAAGAATTAATAACAAATATAAAAATAGGAACAGATTTAGGATTAGTTGATGACTTAACAGACTTAAAAATACAGAAATTATATTTATATACAAAGCCTGCAAATCTCCAAAAATATTTAGGTGAAAAACATGATAAAGTTGAGCAAGAAATAAAAAGAGCAGAAATAATAAAACAAATAATTAAATAGGGACGTTTCCTTTAGTGACATAAATGTCGCTATTGGGGACAGACCTTTAAATAGATGTGTCCCTTTTGCGACATAAATGTGTGCAAAGGAAACGTCCCCAATGGAAGGAGTTGATTTTTATGACATATAGTTTTACAAATAGAGCTAAAAAGGCAATTGAACTAGCAGATGAACTTGCAACTGAGCTTGGACATAAATATATCGGAACTGAACATATTTTATATGGATTAGTTAAAGAAGGAAATGGAGTAGCTTCAAAAGTTTTAGACAATCAAGGTATTAAACCAGATATGATAATAGATGAAATAGTAAACCTAGTTGGAAATGAAATGCCTGTTACTGAAACACTAGGTTTTACTCCAAGGAGTAAAAGGGTAATAGAAATTGCTTTTATTGAGGCAAGAAAACTAGGTTATAACTACATAGGAACTGAACATATTTTGATAGGAATATTAAGAGAGGCAGATAATATTGCAGCGAGAATTTTATTAGAACTAAATACTAATATTCCAAGATTATATAATGAAATAGTTAGAGTTATTAATGAAGGTGAAGATTTTGCTTCTAATGAAGGTGGAAATAATACCAGAGGAAGAGGTAAAGGAAGTTATAATCAAACACCTACTCTTAACCAATTTGGTGTAGATTTAACTAAAAAGGCTGAAGAAGGAAACTTAGATCCTATTATTGGAAGAAAAGAAGAAATAGAAAGAGTTATTCAAATTTTATCAAGAAGAACTAAAAACAATCCTTGCTTAGTAGGTGAACCTGGTGTTGGTAAAACTGCTGCTGTTGAAGGCTTGGCGGAAAAGATTGTTTCTGGTGATGTTCCAGAAATTTTAAAAGAAAAACGTGTTGTAACTTTAGATATTTCTGGAATGGTTGCAGGTAGTAAGTATAGAGGAGATTTTGAGGAAAGAATCAAAAAGGCATTAGAAGAGACTAAAAAAGCAGGAGATGTAATTTTATTTATTGATGAAATTCATACAATAGTAGGAGCAGGTGCAGCAGAGGGAGCAATTGATGCGGCAAATATTTTAAAACCTCTTCTTGCAAGAGGTGAAATACAATTAATTGGAGCAACCACATTAAATGAATATAGAAAATATATTGAAAAAGATGCAGCACTAGAGAGAAGATTTAGTCCAGTAACTATTAATGAGCCAAGTGAGAAAGATACAATAAAAATCTTAAAAGGTTTACGTGACAAATATGAAGCACATCATGGTGTTAAAATAACTGATGAGGCCATAGATGCAGCTGTTAAAATGTCCATACGTTATATTAATGATAGATATTTACCAGATAAAGCAATTGACTTAATTGATGAAGCTGCATCTCGTGCTAAACTAAAATCTTTTACTGAACCAGATAGTTTAAAGAACTTGAAAGAAGAAATTGAAGAAATAGAAAAAGATAAGGAAGAGGCAGTAAGGCTACAAAAGTTTGAAAAAGCAGCAACTTATAGGGATAAACAAAGAAAGCTAAAAGAAAAGTATGAAGAAGAACAGAAAAAATGGAAGAATAAAAATAATAAAATGCTTACAAATATCACAGAAGAAAATATTGCGGAAGTAATATCAAGTTGGACTGGAATTCCAGCTAAAAAGATAACTGAAGATGAGAATGAAAGATTGAAAAATTTAGAAAAAACATTACACAAAAGGGTAATAGGGCAAGACGAAGCTGTGGAAGCAGTAGCAAAAGCAATTCGTAGAGGTAGAGTAGGGTTAAAAGACCCTAAAAGACCAATTGGCTCATTTCTATTTTTGGGACCAACAGGTGTTGGTAAAACAGAGTTATCAAAAGCATTAGCAGAGAGTTTATTTGGTGATGAAAATGCAATGATAAGAATAGATATGTCTGAATATATGGAACCACATTCTGTTTCAAAATTAATTGGCTCACCTCCAGGTTATGTCGGTTTTGATGAAGGCGGACAATTAACAGAAAAAATAAGAAGAAAACCTTATTCTGTAATTCTTTTTGATGAAATAGAAAAGGCACATCCTGATGTTATGAACATGCTTCTTCAAATATTAGAAGATGGAAGGCTAACAGATAGTCAAGGAAGGACAGTAAACTTTAAAAATACAGTTGTAATAATGACATCAAATATTGGTGCAAGATTAATAACAGACAAAAAGACTTTAGGATTTACAAAATCTTCTGATAAGGATAATAAAGAAGAAGAAAGTACTAAAAAAGAATATGAGGATATTAAAAAAGAAGTTATGGATGCTTTGAAAAAAGAGCTTAGACCAGAGTTTATAAATCGTATTGATGAAATAATTGTATTCCACAAATTAACAGATAATGAAATATCAAAAATTATTGATATTATGATAAAAGAAGTAACAAATAGATTATCTGCTCAAAAAATTAAAATAGAGTTAGAGCCAGAAGTTAAAGAATTGATAGCAAGTAAAGGAATTGACAAGAATTTTGGTGCAAGACCTTTAAGAAGAACTATACAAAATGTTTTAGAAGATAGATTAGCAGAAGAAATATTAGACAATAAGTTACAAATTGGAACAATTAATAAAATTGGTGTAAAAGACGGAAAAATTGTAGTGAAAAAATAAAACTAAAGAACAGGTTAGTAGATAGCCTGTTTTTTAGTTTTAATGCTGATTTTCTGTTCTTCTTCCTTGCAATTTTTAGCTTAATATAATAAAATAGTAAAAAAGCTAAAAAGAGGAATATTATGACAAAGTTATTAGCAAGTGATATAGATGGTACAATAATTGATAAAGATAATAAAATAGCACCATCTAATATGGAGGCAATAAAAAAATTAAATAATTTAGGGATAAATTTTACAATATGTACTGGAAAAACATATCTTATGGAAAAAGATTTCTGCAAAAAGATAAATGCTACATATGGTATATTCGGAAACGGAACACAGATAATTAACCTAAAAACAGGTAAAGAAATATTGAGAAATGTCTTGTCAAAAAGAGACATAGAAAAATGCTTGCAAATAGCTAATAAAAACAATTTACATGTACATATATATACAGACGATAAAATAATAGCACAAGATGAATTAAAATATATGGCTTATAGGAATTATTTATTATATGGAGATAATATAAAATTTGAGATTGTAAAAAATTTAAATGATTATTTAAAACTTAATAATATGAGTATTTTTAAATTAATAATATCCGGAGAAAATAATTTAATTAAAGTAAAAAATGAATTGCTGGAAAATCAAAATATATCAGTTATGCAAATAAAAAAATATAATAACTATAAAGATAGAATAATAAATAAAGAATATGAATATTTAGATATAATACCTAAAAATGTAAATAAATATAATTCTTTAAAACAATTATGTAATTATTTAAATATAAGAAAAGATGAAACAATGGCAATAGGAGATAATATAAATGATATAGATATGATTAAAAATGCAAAAATAGGAGTAGCAATTGCAGGTAGTTATGAAGAGGTAAAAAATGAGGCTACATATGTAACTAAAAATTCAGCAAAAGATCGGAGGCTTTTCAGAAGCAGTATATAAATTTATAGAATTTTAGAAAAATTTTTCCTTGATATTTTGATAAACTTATAATAAAATATAAAAAAAGAAAAGAGGTAAAAATGTATACGGTAGAAGAGTTTGATAGAGAGAAAACAAGAGTATTAAGATATATTTTATATAAAAAAAGAACAGAACAAGAGGTTAGAAAAAAATTTAATAAGCAAATAGAAGAAAATATGTTAGATGATATTATAGATTATTTAAAAGAAGCTGGTTATATAAATGATAAAGATTATATAGAAAAAACTGTAAATAATTTTATAGCATTAAAAAATATGTCAATAAGAGAAATAAAATATAAACTTTTATCAAAAGGATTAAGCAAGAACGATATAGAAGATTTTGTTTATGAAAATAATGAAGAATTAGAAGAATATGAAACAAAGTCAGCTAAAAATTTGATATATAAAAAATCAGTTTCTATGGAAAAAGATGAAATAAAACAATTTTTAATAAAAAAAGGATATAAACAAGAAAGTATAAATAAAGCAATGGAGGAATAAAATTTATGGCAATACTTACAATGGAAACAAATAGATATGCAATAAAAATAGATAATTTCGAAGGACCACTTGATTTATTATGTCATTTAATAGATAAAAACAAAATGAATATTTACGATATAAATTTGAGTCAAATAGCGGATCAATATATTGAATATTTAAAAGAACAAGAAAAAATGAATTTAGAAATAGCAAGTGAGTTTTTAGTTATGGCAACTACACTTTTATATTTGAAATCTAAAAATTTACTTCCAAAACAAGAAGATGATGAAGAAGAAATAACTGAAGAAGAGTTAATAAGAAGAATTATAGAATATAAAAAATTTAAAGAAATAAGTAAAGTATTTAAAGAAAATTATTTAGAATATTCAAATAGATATTATAAATTGCCTGAAGAAATAGAACTTCCAAAACAGAAAATAGAAAAAGAATACAAGCAAAACACAATACCAGATATTTATAAAAAGTTGCTAGAAAAGAATGAGCAAAAAATAAATCAAAATGCAAAAAATATTGAAAAAATAGCAATTACTGATAATTATACAGTAGCAAGTAAAGTAAAGCAAATGTTTAAAGTTTTAGTAAAACAAAAATCGTTTATATTTAATAAATTATTTTCATTAAAGCAACACAATAAACAAGAAGTAGTAACAGCATTTTCAGGATTACTTGAATTATCGAGAAGAAGCAAAGTGGAAACAGATCAAGAGAAACTATTTGGAGATATTTTAGTGAAAAAATCAAGAAAAAAGGTTGTAAATGATAAATAATTATATAAAAAATTAATAAAATATGTTTAAAAAAGAAATTTTTGGAAAAACTAATATTAATCCTCTAAAGGAGGGAGTATATTGGTTTTTCTTTTTATTATAGTAATTTTAATATTTGTAATAATATTTTCTAAGATAAGAATAGAAATTATTAATTTGAAATTTATATCAAATGCACAAAAACATTTGAATAAAGACTATTCTATAATATTTAAAATATGCATATTAAAATATATACCAGTAATAAAATTAGAGATAACAGATAAAAAAGTAAAAAAATTAAACCTTAAAAAGAAAATGGAGAATATAAATATTCAAAAATTAGAAAAAAACATTAATATAAATAAAATAAAAGAAATTTTAAAAAAGCACAAATTTATTATAAAAAAATTAAAATTAAAAATAGAAATCGGAACAGAAAATTCAGCATTCACAGCGATGATAGTAGTATTAATTAGTACAATAATTTCATTTTTCTTAAAAAACAAAATAGAAAATCATAAAAAACAAAAATTTAATGTAAAACCATTATTTATTAATAAAAATTTAATAAATATAGACTTTTCAGGTATATTTGAGATGAAATTGATACATATTATAAATATAATATATATCTTAAATAGAAAAGAAGGAGTGAAAAATTATGAGCGAACATCCAATAGAAGGTCTTATGCTTACAGCTATGAATAGTATACAAGACATGATAGATGTAAATACAATAATAGGTGAACCAATAGAAACATCTAACAATATTGTAATTATACCAATATCAAAGGTATCATTCGGCTTTGCAGCAGGTGGTAGTGAATTTAGTGGAGAGACTATAAATGAATACAGCAAAAAAGAAAAGGAAGAGGAAATACAATATAGGTTACCATTTGGAGGTGGAAGTGGAGCAGGTGTCACTATTAATCCTATTGCATTTTTGGTAATTCAACCTAATAATGTAAAACTTATGCCTGTAACACACAGTTCTTCACTTGATAAATTATTAGACTATGTTCCAGATTTAATTGAGAAAACAAATAATATAATGAATAGATGTATACAAAATAAAAAAGAACAAACTAAAGAGATTTTAAAAGAGATGCAAAAAAAACATGATAAAAATATGAAAAAACAACAAGATGATAAAAAAGAAATAGAAAGAAAAATTGATGAGAGTACTAAAAAAATAGTTGAGGATAAAAAAGAAAAAATAAATGATGATATTGATTATGAATATGAATATGATGAGACATTAGAAGATGAATGAGATTTTTTGGACTAAGAAATATATGTCTGGAGTTTCAGACATATATTCTTTAGTTAAAATTTTTTTAAGTTCTTAATAAATCTATCCAAGAATAATATACTTTTTTAATAATTGAAAATAATCCGATTTTGTCTACATCTTCTTTTGCAATAATATTTATAGTTGCAAGTATTTCTCCATCAAGAGTGTAAGAAATCTCACCAAGTTTTTGCCCTTTACTTATAGGAGCTTCAACAATTTCTTCTAAGTTTAAAACTTGTTCTATATTTCTATCAGAGCCTTTTTTTATTAATATACCAGCATTTCCTTCTAAAACCGCTTCTACTTGTGTTTTTGCTCCCTTATTTATAGAGATAGTATTTATAACATCATCTTTTTTTCCCAATTCTTTATATGAATAAGTATTAAAACCATAATCTAAAAGTTTTGTAGCATTTTCAAATCTTACTTTAGTAGAAGGAGCTTTCATAATAACTGCAATTAAGGATAAACCATCACGTGTGGCAGAAGCGGACAAATTATATAATGCAAGAGAAGTTGAACCAGTTTTTAAACCAGTAGCACCTTTGTAATTTCTAATTAGTTTATTAGTATTTGATAATTGTGATTTTCCGGTCTCTTAAAGTATCCATCCAAATAGTTGTATATTTAGTAATATCTGGATGGTTTTTTAACAATTCCCTTGACATTAAAGCAATATCATAACTAGATGTAACATGACCTTCTTCATCTAATCCATGGCAATTTTTAAATGTTGTGTCAGTCATTCCTAATTCTTTTGCTCTATCATTCATCATTTGAACAAATGCTTCTTCAGAACCTGCAATATACTCAGCCATTGCAACAACACCGGTCATTTGCAGAATTTACGCAAATAGCTTTTAACATTTCATCTACTGTTAAAGTTTCTCTTGGGTCAAGCCAAATTTGAGAACCACCCATAGATGCAGCATTTTCACTACATGGTACTTCATCTGTTAAATTAATTTTTCCACTATCTATTGCTTCCATAATAAGCAAAATACTCATAACTTTAGTAACAGATGCAGGATATAATTGTTCATGAATATTATGAGCATATAAAACTTTTCCTGTTTCTTGCTCAATCAAAATAGCTGACCCACATTCTAAATTTAGAAAATTATCATCAGAAATTTCTGAATTTGTTTCTTCTACTATTTCATTATTAGAAGTGTTATTTATTGTGGAATTTGTATCAGTTGTGATATTTGTAGAAGTTTCTAAAGTATCACTATCCCATATATATGAATAACTTTGGGAAAATGATTGAATAGTAAAAATATAAAAACAAGTTGTAAAAGTAAGTAAAAGACAAATTAATAATTTAAAAATTCGCATAAAAATCCCTCCAATTGATATTAAAATATATTCAAGAAATATTTTAAATATTCAAAAAGAGGTATTTTAAGTTATATAGGTTTTACAGAATTTATTGTTATTGTAACACTTGAATCATCTGTTGAAGCCAATATTTTAATAGTATTTCCGAGTATTGTTTACGAATTTGAAATCATAACTACCATATGCAACAGCAGCGTCTTTACCATCTTTAACATATGGAACATCATTACTATGTTCATGACGTTCTGTTATACTTAATGAAGAAACAGCAAGTACAGCATTATAAAGAGTACTACTTACTTGACAATTTCCACCACCGAAGACCTTTTGTTTTATTTCCATTATGGTCAAAAACATCTGCTTCTTGGTATCCTTTATCAGAAGTAGCTTTTCCAACAGTGGAGCAAAAAGAAAAGGTTTCTCCAGCTTTAATTGTTGTTCCATTTAATGTGTTACAAGTAATCTTAATATTATTTTGCCTTTCAGAGTCTTTTGAATATATTTTAGTTGTAAAAGTAGATAATTGTTCTTCTTTATATTCTTCTTGTCTTTTTTCATCTGAAGTATTGTTTTCTTCCTTTTTTGCTTCATCATTTTGATTATTTTCTTTATTAGTGTCTATTTTATTTGTCTCATTGTTTTTATTTTGCGTCTCCGTACTTGAGGTTCTATTTGCTTCATAAGAATTCTCTTCATTATTTTTATTACTTACAGAAAAATACACAGCGGTTGCTATTAGAATAATTAAAACAACTAGTATAAAAATTAATGTTTTGTTTTTCATTTATATCACCATTTTTATTTTAACCAAAAAAGGTTTGTTTATTAAACCAAAAATTTCAAAAAATTTTAAAATGAATCAAAAATTTCTTGACTTACAAACAAGAAAAATATACAATATAATAAAAATAAATCGGTTAATAAAGAAGGAAAATAGAATGGAAATGACTTTAGAAAATTTTATTGTAGACAATTCAAATGAAACGGCATATAAAGCAATAAAAAAATTGTTAAAAGACAGAAAAGAATATTTACCAATATATATATATGGAAAAGTTGGACTTGGTAAAACTCATTTAGTAACAGGAATAGCCAATAAAGCAATGGAGAAAGATAGAGTTTTTTTAACTACATGTGAAAATTTCATAAATGATTTTATGAAATCTAATGAAGAAAAAAATTATTTAGGGAAGTACTATAATTGTGAATTTTTAATATTAGAAGATGTTCAATATATTTTAGGTAAAAAGTCTATACAAAAAGAAATTAATAAAATAGTAGATGATTTTGTTTCTAAAAATAAGAAAATAGTATTAACAAGTAGTTTGCCACCAGAAATAAGTTTTAATATAGAAGGAGGGGCTGATAAATTTTCAACCTTTCAAATAACTCTTCCTACTGTAAAATTAAAAAGGGGAATAATTAGGATGGTTGAAGAAGAAAAAGATGTTGTTTTTGATAAAGAAAATTTAAGAAAAATAATTGATGAAGTAGATAATGTTAATACTTTACTTGATATATTAAAAGAAGAATATAAACAAATAAGATTTGATACATTAATATAGTTGAAATTAAAAATAAAAGGTGTTATACTTTGAATTAATGTGTTATTATATAAAGTTTATTATATATTTAATTTTCTTACTAAATAATGTTAGAATGAAGTCAATAGGAAGGTGAAATAATGAAATTACCTACAAGTATAGAAAATATATTAAATGAAAATATTGTAGAAAATGCTAGATTAGAATTAAAGAAAAATTGGAATCCAGAACCAATATTACATGCAATTTGTGCATTTGCAAATGATATCGATAACTGGGGAGGAGGATACATTTTAATCGGTGTTGAAGAAGAAAATGGTAGACCTAAAATGCCGATAACAGGATTGGAATTATCTGAAATAGATAAAATTCAAAAAGAATTATTAGCAAAATGTAAATTAATTCAACCATCATATACACCAATTGTAGATGTAACACAATATAAAGATAAAAATATATTAGTAGTATGGTGTTTTGGAGGACAAACAAGACCATATAAATGTCCAACTACTTTGGATAAAGATTTTTCAAAAGGATATTCATATTATATAAGAAAAATGTCAAGTACAGTAAAAGCAACAGAAACAGAACAAAAAGAATTGTATGATATAGCAAGAAATATTCCATTTGATGATAGAATGAACTATGAAGCAGAGATTCAAGATTTGAAATTACCGCTTATTCAAAATTATTTATATGAAATAAAGAGTGATTTACTAGCAGAATCTGAAAAGATGGATTTTATTGATTTGTGTAAAAGTATGAGAATTATTGATGGAACGCCAGAATATATGAAACCTTTAAATGTTGGACTGATGTTTTTTAATGATGAGCCACAAAAATTTTTTCCCTATTCACAAATAGAAGTAGTGGATTTAAGGAATGGCCCAGAAGGCGATGACATGGAAGAACAGATATTTACAGGACCAATTGACAGTATGATAAAAAGTGCTTTAACCTATATTAAAAATACTATTATAGCAGAAAAGATTTTAAAGATAGACGGGCAAGCAGAAGCAGTGAGATTTTTTAATTATCCATATCAAGCAATTGAAGAGGCGCTAGTGAATGCAGTTTATCACAGAGGATATGATGTAAGAGAACCAGTAGAAGTTAGAATAATGGAAGATAGAATTCATATTGTAAGCTATCCTGGACCAGACCGTTCTATTAGTGAAAAATCAATAGAAGATAAAAATATAATTGCAAGAAAATACAGAAATCGTAGAATTGGTGAATTCTTAAAAGAATTAAAATTAACAGAAGGTAGAAATACAGGCATTCCTAAAATAAGAAGAGCATTGAAAAATAATGGCTCAAAAGAGCCAGACTTCGAAACAAATGAAACTAGGGATTATTTTATTACAACTATATTTATACATGAAAGATTTGAAAATGAAATTTTTAATAAAACAAAAACAAGCGATAAAACAAGCGATAAAACAAGCGATAAAATTTTAAATTATTTACAACAAAATGAATATATAACAACAATAATTGCTAGTGAATTATTAGAATTATCAGTGCAAAGAACAAGGGCAATATTAGGAAAGATGGCAAAAGAGGAAATGATTATAGCAGAGGGAGCAAATAAGAATAGGAAATACAGATTAAATGTATAACAAAATGAAGTAGGAAGCTATACAGAAATTTAAGAAAAATAATTGATAGACAAATAATGTTAAAACTTCAATAGTTGAAATTAAATGTAAAAAGTGTTATACTTTAGTCACACAGCAAAATGCTGAAAGTAGATAAGGCATTTTAAGAGAAAGGAAAGATAATGCTGGCTACTCATCTTTGTGAAGCTAAAAATGTCTATACATATGAGGAAATTATTGGTCAGGAATTTTTAATTCACATTCCAAAGGGGAGAATATATACTAGCCCAAGAGAAAGGAATGGCTCAAAAGATCAAATGTTTTCAAGCAATGATGCACCAAGAAAAATAATTGCTAAATGTTTTGCAGTAACAAAATATTCAGGAGACGGTATTTGTCATCCTGCATGTTACTCAGATAGAAATATTGTCAAAGATTTTGAGATAAGTGGTGGTCTTGGATGCGCATATGCTCGTGACGAGTTTAACGCAATATGTAGATGTTTAGGAGGACAAGATAGAGTTCGTGATGTAAGAAATATTTCAGACGAAGACATTAAAATGATAGGAATTTCCGAATTTGACGAACAATATTTCTGGATAAACACTCATTATAAAAAAGGATATATGAATTATGTTCCATATATGCGCCGAGGAAAATATATATCTTGTTGTCCGTTACTTTCAATAGATGGCAAAGGTAAGTATTACGAAAATGGTTCATATGGAATTAGACCTGTATTTATATTAGATGTTCAGGTTAAGTTACCAGAGCCTAAAATTTCCTGGGTATTTTCTTAAGTGCTAGATTGTGGGAGGCTTTGTGCCTCCCACAATATTGGAGTTTTTTTCATAAAAATAATTGACTTTTTAGTAAAATAAAAGTATAATTAATATGAAAGTAAATTTTTAAGGAGAAAAAATTATGCTTGCAAAATATTGGAAAAAGATAGGAATGTTAATATTAATAATTGCATGTGTATTTAATATAATGAGTAAACTTGTGCATAAATTATCATTAAATAAAGAAATGTTATATTCGGCACAATACATGTTTCAGCAAGAGGAAGAAAATAAGCAAGAAGAAAATCAAACAAATTAGTAAAAATTACTTGAAAAAAACAGAAAAATATGTTATTATAAAAAACAGTCAGTTTATTTTATTAAAGAGAGGTGAACAAAATGAAAAAAGATATACAACCAGAATACAATCAAACAACAATCACATGTGCATGTGGTAATGTTTTAGAAGTTGGTTCAACAAAAAAAGATTTAAAAGTAGATGTATGCTCAAAATGTCATCCATTCTGGACAGGAAACTTGAGACAAGACACAGTAGGTGGTAGAGCAGATAGATTTAAGAAAAAATATGGTCTTGAATAAAAAATACAAAATATTGTGGGAGTAGAGTATTTCTACTCTTTTTTATTGATATTTTTCTTGCAAAAATTATAAAAATATAATAAAATATGTGAGCAGGAGGTAGGAGATGGATACAGTAAATGACGTTGAAAGACAGGAAAAATATATAGAAAAAGTAAAAAAAATAAATAAAGATAAAAATTTAAAATATAACATTTTAACTATGGGTTGTCAACTAAATGAAAATGACAGTGAAAAATTATGTGGCATGTTAGAAAAAATGGGTTATATTAGAACAGACAATGTTAAAGAATGTGACATTGCATTATTTAATACATGCTGTGTAAGGGAAAATGCAGAAGATAAATTATTTGGAAAACTTCGGAGAACTAAAAAGGTTAAAAGAAGAAAAAGGAATATTAATTGCAATTGGTGGATGTATGATGCAAGAAAAACACATAACAGATAAAATAAAAACATCATATCCATTTGTAGATATACTATTTGGAACACATACATTATATAGATTTCCAGAAGATTTATACAGAGCAATAGAAGAAAAAAGAAAAATCGAAGATATAATAGACATCGAAGGGAAAATATATGAAGGATTACCAATAAAAAGAGAAAGCAAAATAAAAGCATCTGTAAGTATTATGAACGGTTGTAATAATTTTTGTACATATTGTATAGTTCCATATGTACGTGGTAGAGAAAGAAGTAGAGAGCCAAAAGACATAATAGATGAAGTAAAAGATTTAGCCAAAAAAGGCTATAAAGAAATAACTTTACTTGGGCAAAATGTAAATTCATATTTAAGGGTGGAAAAAGAAAAAAATATACCATTTGAAAAATATGATGGTGTAGATTCATTTGCAAATTTACTTAAAGCAGTAAATAAAATAGATAGAATTGAGAGAATAAGATTTATATCACCACATCCAAAAGATTTTACAGATGATGTAATAGATGCAATAGCTAGCTGTGAAAAGGTATGTAAATTAATACATTTACCGCTTCAATCAGGAAATTCTAAAGTTTTAAAAGAAATGAATAGAAAATATACAAAAGAACAATATTTAGAATTAGTAAACAAAATGAAAAAGAAAATACCTAATTTGACTTTATCAACTGATATAATAGTAGGGTTTCCTGGTGAGACTGACGAAGAGTTTTTGGATACATTAGATGTAGTGGAAAAAGTGAATTTTGAACAAGTATACATGTTTATATATTCAAGAAGAAAAGGAACACCAGCAGATAAAATGGAAAATCAAATACCTGAAGAGATAAAACATACAAGATTTAATAAACTAAAAGAATTAGTTGAAAGCCAAATCGGGGAAAATAATAAAAAATATATAAATACAATTCAAAAAATATTAGTAGAAGGTGAAAGTAAAAACAATAAGGAATTATTGGCAGGAAGAACAGATAGTAATAAAGTGGTTATATTTGAAGGAAATAAATCTTTAATTGGCAAGATGGTAGAGTTAAAAATAATATCAGAACATATGTGGTATTTAAAAGGAAAAATAGAAGGATAAAAAATAAAAACAAAGAAAGAACTAAGAAAGGAAGAAATAGAAAATGGCAGAATATTCACCAATGATGCAAAAATATTTAGAAACAAAAAAAGAATATCAAGACTGTATATTATTTTATAGATTAGGAGACTTCTATGAAATGTTTTTTGATGATGCAATAACAGCATCAAGAGAATTAGAATTAACTTTAACAGGAAAAGATTGTGGACAAAAAGAAAGAGCACCTATGTGTCGGAATTCCACATCATGCAGCAGAAATATATATTTCAAGGTTAATAGCAAAAGGATATAAAGTTGCTATTTGTGAACAATTAGAAGATCCTAAAAAGACAAAAGGAATTGTTAAAAGAGGAGTAATTAGAGTAGTAACACCTGGTACATTAGTAGATAGTAATATGTTAGAAGAAAGAAAAAACAATTTTATAATGTCTATTTTCAAAGCAGGTATTTATTATGGAATCAGTATATGTGATATATCAACAGGGGAATTTTATTCAGCAGAAATTAAGGATAATTATAATTTTCCGATGTTATTAGATGAAATAGCAAGATATATTCCATCAGAACTTGTTGTAAATTCAATGATGGCAGATTCAGTAGAAGAAATTGATAAAATTAAAGAAAGATTTGAAAATATTTATATTACAAAATTTAATGACAAATTTTTCTCTCAAGAATTGAATAATATAAATTTAAGATTTAATTTTGTAGATAATAATGGAAAAAAAATAGAAGATATTTCAGACAAAAAGTTAGCAATAAGTTCTATAAATGCCTTAATAGAATATATAGAAGAAACACAAAAAACTTCTTTAGACCATATCAACAAAATAACTGTATATCAAATATCTAAATATATGGCATTAGACATAAATGCAAGAAGAAATTTAGAGATTACTGAAAAAATGAGAGATAAATCTAAAAAAGGAACACTTCTTTGGGTTTTAGATAAAACTTCAACCTCGATGGGAGGGAGGTTACTTAGAAGATGGCTTAGTGACCCTTTAGTAGATGTAAATGAGATAAATAAAAGGTTAGAAGCGGTAGAAGAGTTAAAAAATGATATAATTTTAAGAGGAGATATAGTAGAGAACTTAAAAAAAGTTTATGATATAGAAAGGTTATCAGGTAAAATGGCATATGGAAATGCTAATGCAAGAGATATGATAACACTTAAAAATTCACTATTCAAATTACCTGAAGTAAAGAAAATATTAGAAGAGGCAAAAAGTAGTTTTCTAAAAGAATTATATGAAAATTTAGACGAGTTACAAGATATTTATAGTCTAATAGATAAAGCAATAGAAGATGACCCACCAATGACTATAAAAGATGGTGGAATTATAAAACTTGGATATGATGAAGAAATTGACAAATTGAAAACTGCACAAACAGAAGGCAAAAATTGGCTTATTAAATTAGAAGCCGATGAAAAGGAAAAAACAGGAATTAAGAATTTAAAAGTTGGCTTTAATAAAGTTTTTGGTTATTATTTAGAAGTTACAAAATCAAATTTGAATTTAGTTCCTGAAAGATATATTAGAAAACAAACATTAACAAATGGTGAAAGATTTATTACAGAAGAATTGAAAAATTTAGAAAATCAAATACTTGGTGCTGAAGAAAAAGTTGTTAATTTAGAATATGATGCATTTACTAAGATTAGACAAGAGATATCAAAAAATATAGTTAGGCTTCAAAAAACAAGTGAAGTTATATCTACATTAGATGTTTTAACTTCTTTTGCAACTGTTGCAGAAGATATGAATTATTGTAAGCCAAATGTAAATAATTTTGGTGTTATTGATATAAAGAATGGACGCCATCCTGTGATAGAAAAAATATTAGGAGCTGGAAGTTTTGTTGAGAATGATACTCATTTAGATAAGGATGAAAATAGACTTGCAATTATTACAGGACCTAATATGGCTGGTAAATCTACATATATGAGACAAGTGGCTTTGATTACTTTGATGGCACAAGTTGGATGTTTTGTTCCAGCAGAACAAGCTACAATTGGTGTGGTTGATAAAATTTTTACAAGAGTTGGGGCTTCTGATGATTTAAGCATGGGTCAAAGTACTTTTATGGTTGAAATGATGGAGGTTGCAAGTATTTTAAAAGAGGCTACACAAAATAGTTTGGTTATTTTAGATGAGATAGGAAGAGGAACTTCTACTTATGATGGTTTGTCTATTGCTTGGGCAGTTGCAGAGTATATTGCTGATAAAGATAAATGCGGAGCTAAAACTCTTTTTGCAACACATTACCACGAATTAACTGCTTTGGAAGATAAATTAGATGGTGTTAAAAATTATTCAATTGCTGTTAAGGAAAAAGGTGAAGATATAATTTTCTTAAGAAAAATAATCTCTGGTGGTACAGATGAAAGTTACGGTATTCATGTTGCAAAACTAGCAGGTGTACCAAAAGTTGTAACAACAAGAGCAAATGAAATTTTACGTTCTATTGAAAGAAAAAACGTACTTGCTGGAAAGAATAACAACAAAGAAGATAAAGCAAGCAAAAAACAAGTAGAAGGGCAATTTGATATGTATAATTTCAAACTTGCAGAAATTGCTCACGAAATAGATAAAATAAATTTAGATGAATTAACTCCAATTGATGCATTAAATACTTTAGTTAAGATAAAAGAGAAAATGAAGTAGTAGTTTTGGGGACGGAGGAAAAAACGACTTTATAGTTTTCAGGGATTTATAGTAATTTTTTAGCTTCAAAGCTGTGCTTTACCGGTGGTTTTACTACCCTTAATTTCCCTACGTAAAACCACCTAAGCTAAAAAATTACTTTAAAGATTTTTTAAATATAATAAGAAATAAAAATTAATTTTTTTGCTATAACATATTTAGAAATCTCAAGTAGTAATACTTGTGGTTTCTTTTTTGTAATAGTTCTGATAAATTAGTAAATTTGTTTCACATAAAAATGAGACAAAAATTCCCCGTCCCTTTTTGTCTCATTTGTGTAACCTTTTTTGTGTTTATGGTATTATATAAGTGTAAGATATATCTTAAAAAAGGAGATTTATATATAAATTGAAAATTTTAGAGGATTATTTAGAAGTAGGAAAAAATGAATTAAATATAGAGAAAATTATTAATGATTTTAGTAGTTCTTTATACAGATTTGTTAAGAATAACAATTACTATGGTAATAATAGCTATTATTTAAATAAAGAAGATATAGAAGAAATAGTATCAGAGAGTTTTTTTGTGTTATGGAAAAATTATAAGAAAATGAATTTGTCTGATAATATAAGTAATTATTTATGTGGTGTTTCAAGAAATATTTTACTAAAAAAACTTAGAAAAAATAAAATTTTTAATAAAAATGTTAATATAGAAGACTATCAAAATATTTTAGATAGTAAAAAAGATGTAGAAGACATATTTTATGAACAAGAAAGAATTAGTTTTATGGAAAATATTGTTTTAGGTTTAGACAGTGAAAGTAGAGAAATTTTTATATTATATTATTATGAGCAAAGAAAGGTAAAAGAAATTTCTAAGATATTAAATATAAGCGAATCCAAAGTTAAAACAAAATTATATAGAATAAGAAAAAAATTAAAGAAAGAATTAAAAGAAGGAGGGTATGGTTATGGCAAATAAAGATTTTGATGATAAGATTTTAGAAAATGTAAAACTTAAAATAGCTATATCTAACTTTGAAAAGGAGGAAAAGCCTATGAGTAAACAAAAAGTTTTAAAAATGGTGGCGATGTTTATTGTTATAATTGGATTACTTGCAAGTGTAACATATGCAGGAAGTGTTATTTATGAGAAAATATTTAAAGAGCCTGAAAAAATAGAAAATTATATAGAAGAACTAAAAGTAACTAAAGAAGATTTAGAAAAGGTAATTACTAAGGAAGAAGCTATAAATAAAGCAAAAGAAGAACTAAAAAGATATAAAATAGATTTAGATGTAAAGAAAATAGCAAGTATAGAGTTACAAAAAAATCCTAACTATGATGAGATTACTTATGTTATAAAGTTAAGCAAAACAGATCAATTCTTTATAGATGCAAGAACAGGAGCTTTAAATAATTTTTATGTTGATGAGGGGTTAAGTTTAGAAGAGTTAGAAAAATGTACATCTACTAGGGAAGATGTATTAGAACAAGCAAAACTTAAATTAAAAGAATATGGTTATGATGAAAATGAATATAAAATCTCATATGTATATTCCAATGCTGACAATGATGAAAATAAATCTTATTATTGGTATATATGGTTTTCTAAAGAATATGATGGCGTATTTAATGAGTATCAATCAATTAGCATGACATTTATTCCTAAAATAAATAAGGTACATAGTTTATCTATTAGTGATGAGCCTTTTGAAAATAATGAGATTAAAATAACTATGGAACAAGCAATAGATATCGCAAAAGAAAAAGATAAAATAATTAATACTGAAAATTATATACAAAAGGGAGTAGATGCTAAACTTGATATAGTAAGAGTAAATCCAGAAGTGTATTTAAAGGAAAATGGCTTGGAAAATGGTAATGAAACAGCGACATTAGAAGATGGAACAATTTATTCTTATAATACTTATAAAATGAATGGAAGAGTAAGAAAAGCATATAAAGTAACTATTTCTTATGAGAATAGACCATTGGGACTTACAAGGACTTATTATGTAGATGTAACTACTGGTGAAGTTATAGGTGGAGAAGATATTTTTGATAAAAAAGTTGATGAGAATATAATAGATTAGAATAGAAATAAAATTTAAAATTGAAAGAAGCGGGAAATCGCTTCTTTATATTGTATAATAAAAAGTAAAAGTCCTCATAAAAACTTGCAATTTAAAACCAAAAGTCCTCATAAAAACTTGCGATTCAAAAGTAAAAGTCCTCATAAAAACTTGCATAGAACAGCAAAAAATTGTATAATATAATAAAGAAAGTAGTTATTTGAGGTGATAAAAATGTTAGAGAGAAAAATTACTAAAGTTTTAGAAGAATGGAAGAATGAAGATAAAAAACCATGTTTACTAATTAGGGGAGCAAGGCAAGTAGGAAAAACTTTTATAATTGATGACTTTGCGAAAAAAAATTATGAAAATTATATTTATATAAATTTCGAATTAATGCCTGAATATAAAAAGATTTTTGACGGGAATTTAGATATACAAACATTAATAATGAAATTAGAAGTAACATTTCCAAATATAAATATTGTACCAAATAGAACTATTCTATTCTTAGACGAAATACAATCTTGCCCGAATGCAAGAACAGCTTTAAAAAGTTTTGCTTTAGATGGAAGGATTGATGTTATTTGCTCTGGTTCTTTGCTAGGTTTGTATTATAAAGAGGTAACATCATATCCGGTTGGATATGAAAGAGTAGTTGACTTATATCCACTAGATTTTGAAGAGTTTTTGTGGGGATTAGGAATAAAAAAAGAAATGATAAATTATGTAAGAGAATGTTTTGAGAGAATAAAACCTATTGATGAATATATATTAAAACAATTATCTGAACAATTTAAAATGTATATGTTAGTTGGTGGAATGCCGAATGTAGTAAACGAATATATAAGAACAAATAGTTTAGCAAAGGTTTTAACAATGCAAAAGGCAATTGTAGAAAACTATTTATTAGATGTAGTAAAATTTGCTGAAACTAGTAATAAGCAAAAAATTATAAATACTTTTAATAGTATACCAGCACAACTATCAAAAAAGAACAAAAAGTTCTTGTTTTCTGAAATAAACGAAGATGAAGAAAATGTAGGAGAGAGAAAATATACATCAGCTATGGAATGGTTAAAAGATGCAGGAATAATTAATTTTTGTTACAATTTATCTGAACCAGCATTACCTTTAATTTCAAATATAAGATTAAATTGCTTTAAAGTATATATGAGAGACACGGGACTATTAATATCAATGTTAGAAGAAGGAACACAAAAAGCAATATTAGATGATGATTTATATATAAATCAAGGAGCTTTATTAGAAAATGTATGTGCTGAAGAAATAGCAACAAGACATAGTAGATTAATGTATTTCGAAAGAAAAAGCACGTTAGAAATAGATTTTATACTAAATATAGATGGAAAAGTAACAGCAATTGAAGTAAAATCAGGGAAAAATAAACAAGCAAAATCTTTAAAATCAATTATACAAAACTATAAAACAGTAACAAGATATATGAAGTTTGAAAATGAATGTAATTTATATAAAGATAAAGAAAATATAGAACATTATCCATTATTTATGATAATGTTTATATAGAAAATAAAATGAGGTTACAGATGAATTAACCTCATTTTTTGTAAATATTATATTTCAATTTTAGGATTATATCTCTCAAGCCACATATTTACCTGAATTAAGTAAGCAATAAGCTGTGGACCGAGCATAAGTTGACCGGAACCAAGGCCTTGTAAAGGCTTTGCCATCAGTATTTAATATATCTAAAATATAATCACGATTTAGTAAAGTATTAATAGGAGCATTTTTATCTTCCATAATTTTAGAAAGCATAGATTTTACTTTAGCTAAGTAAGTAGGATTATGTGTTTTAGGGTAAGGGGATTTTTTTCTATCTACAATTTCAGAAGGTAAGAAATCTTTACAAATATAACGTAGAAGCCCCTTTTCTCTACCTTTAAGAGCCTTCCATTCCCAAGGTATGTTCCACACATATTCAGCAAGTCTATAATCGCAAAATGGAACTCTAAGTTCAAAACCATTATACATAGCCATTCTATCAGAACGGTCAAGAAGAGTCTGCATAAACCAGTTTAAAGTTAGATGTGAAATTTTTCTTTTTTGAGCAGTTTCAAAAGAATCACTATCTAAAATTTCAACTTCGGATAAACTTTCATTATAGCGATAGTCTATATATTCTTTTAAATTAACTTTTTCACCAATTGAAGGATTTAATAAGTTTTGTCTTTCTCTAATTGAAATAGACCAAGGAAATGTATTACTGTTTAGTGCATCTTCACGGAAAAACCAAGGATAACCGCCAAATATTTCATCTGCACATTCTCCTGTTAAAGAAACTGTCTTTTCTTTTTTAACATATTTACAAAAAAGAAGAAGTGAAGAGTCAATATCAGCCATGCCAGGCATATCACGTGCAATCATTGCATCTTCCAAACTACTTGCGAGCTCGGGTGTATCAATTACAATTTTATGATGATTAGTTCCGAAGTCTTTTACTTATAAAATCAACATAGAAATTATCTGAATTAGGTTGAAAATCACTTTTAACAAAGTTTTTATCATTGTCAACATAATCGATAGAATAAGTGTCTAAAGTAGGCATATTATTTGATTTATAATAATCAGCAGCAAATTTTGTAATAATACTTGAATCTAATCCTCCAGACAAAAATGTACAAAGAGGCATGTCAGAAACTAGTTGTTTTGTTATTGCATCATTTAAGAGATATTGTAATTTTTCACAAGTTTTTCCTAAACTATCAGTATGTTCTTTAGATTGTAATTTCCAGTAACGATTAATATGAAGACCAGATGTATTAAAAATAGCAAAGTGAGCAGGTTTTAGTTCATATATATTTTTAAAAATAGTAGTACCAGGAGTATGAGCAGGACCTATTCCAAAAAGTTCAGAAACCCCTTGTTTATCTAAAATTTTTTCAATACCGGGATATTTAAATATAGCCTTTATTTCAGAAGCAAAAATTAAAGTACCATTTAAAACAGTATAAAATAAAGGTTTAACTCCAAAATGGTCTCTTGCTAAAAATAATTCGCCTTTAGAATTATCCCATATAGCAAAAGCAAAAATACCGTTTAAATGTTTTACTACATCTTTACCATAATAAATATAAGATTTTAATAAAATCTCTGTATCAGAATGTGTATTTATTGTAAAATCATGTTCTAACAAAACTTTTCTTAATTCTTTAGTATTATATATTTGACCATTGTAGACAATAACATATGTACCAAAAGAATATTTTTCTATCATTGGTTGCTTTCCACCTTCAGGGTCAATTACAATTAATCTTTTGTGAGCTAATGCAACATTTTTATCTAAATAGTATCCTTCTTCATCAGGACCACGTTTAGATAAAGTATTATTCATATTTTCTAAAATATTTTTATCTTTAGAAACATCTCTTTTAAAATTTGTAAAACCAACAAATCCACACATAAAATTACCTCCATCATTTTATATTTTATGCAAAAAGTTAATAGAAATTTATTGATTTTTGAAAAAACTTATAGTAAACTAAATTTTGGAAAGGAAGAATAAAGATGTATATCAAAAATATATTTTTACACTTAAAACTTGTCACTTATCATAGATGGTTAGTGTTTAAATTATGCTTAAAAGCAGGAGAACCTTGGAGGGGTTTAGTGCATGATTTATCTAAATATTCTCCAACAGAGTTTTTAGAAAGTATTAGATATTATACAGGCAACAATTCACCAATAACAGGAGCTAAAAAAGATAAGGGATATTCTAAAGCATGGCTTCACCATAAAGGTAGAAATAAACATCATGCTGAATATTGGGTAGACGAAAATGCTCCTGATAAAACACCAGTGATTCCATACAAATACGCAGTTGAGATGATTTGTGATAAATTAGCTGCAGGTATGGCATATATGAAAAAAGATTTTACATATGAATATGAACTACAATATTGGTTAAAAGAAAAGGAAAAAGTTCGTATAAATGAAAAAACAGCTGAATTTGTTACAGAAGTATTAGAAAGAGTAGCTAAAGACGGCATTAATGTCGTAATATCAAAGAAGAATATGAAAGAAATTTATAAAAAATATTGTAATTAGCTTATTTTGACTATTGACAAACATAGGAAAAACTTGTATAATTTTATAGTGACTAATAAAAAGTCAGAAAAATTTGTTAATAATAGAAAAATAGATATAATATATATCTTGTAGCAAGGAGGGAGTAAGAATGGCACAACCAAAAAGAAGATGGTCAAAAGCAAGAACACATAAAAGAAGATCAACATGGAAAAGAGAGCAACCAACACTTTCTACATGTCCACGTTGTCACGAACCAGTAATACCACATAGAGTTTGTAAAAACTGTGGATATTATGATGGAAAAGAAATAATAGCTAAAAAAGAAAAAGAAAATGATTAGAAAAAGGAAAATAACACTTTTAATTAAGTGTTGTTTTTTTCTTGACATTATATGAAAAATATTATACAATTCTGAAAATGACAAATTGTCACAAGGAGGGAAAAATGCCGACAAGAACATTTTTGAATTTGAAGAAAGAAAAGAAAGATAGAATAGAAAAAGCATTAATACATGAATTTAGCAAAAGCACATTTGAGCAAGCATCTATTACAAATATAATAAAAGAAGCGAATATTCCAAGAGGGAGTTTTTATCAATATTTTGAGGATAAAAAAGATGCTGTTAAATATATAATAGAAAAATTTATTTTAATGGATTATGAAAAAATGTCTACATATTTAAAAGAAACAGATGGAAATATTTTTAAAACAGCTTTAAAGATATATGATTATAGAACAGAAGAAACTATTTTAAATTTTAATATTGGGCTTGCGAAAAATATCTTAGGGGAATTAAGAAAGAATAATATAAATGTTTTTGAAAATATGGAAATATTGAAAAATGAAAAATCTTTAATTGAATTTATAAATAAAGATATTTTGGATTTAGAAGATGAAAATGATATTTATTATTTTATAAAAATAATAACATCAATTACAAGAAGTGTTACAACAGATGTTTTTACTGGAAAGATATCTAAAGAAGAAGGAAGAAAAATATTGCAAAAAGAATTAAAAATTGTAGAAAATGGAATGAAAAAGTAGAAAAATACTTGTTTAGATATGAAGTTTTTGGTATAGTATATTTAAGAAAATATAATAAAAAGAAGGTAAAAAATATGTGGAAAAAGTTTTTAAAGAAATCAGGATGGACTGATATAATAGTTTCATTAATATTTATAATTTTTGGAATAATGCTTATCTTAAGGCCAGAAGCAATAGTATCGGCTATATCTTTTATATTAGGTGGCATATTTGTTATAATGGGAATTTTAAAAATAATTGATTATTATTCAAATGGCAAACAAGATAATTATTTAATTGCAGTTGCAGTGGTTATGATTATAGTTGGATTCATTATAATGTTTTTTGCTGATATAATTTTATCTGTCTTTAGGATATTAATTGCAATATGGATAATTTATAGTGGAATTATGAATTTGCAAACAGCAATTGTATGGAAAGATTACAAATCAAGATTGTGGCTTGTGACTTTACTTCTTGCAATTGTTACGATGATTGTTGGTATTTATATTTTGGTAAATACAGGAGCAATAATGCAAACAATAGGTATTGCAATTCTTATTTATGGAATAGTTGATATTATAGAAAGTTTTATTTTTATAAAAAAAGTTGATAATTATTTAGATTAATAAATAGAAAAAAGGTGTAAATTGTCAAAATTACATCTTTTTTTGTAGCAATTAGTATGAATGTTCATATAATAGAGTAAAAGGAGGAAGAAAAATGTTTAGAAGAAATTGCTATTGTATGAATAATAGTTATCAAAATGATTCATGTGAATTACAAGAAGATGTTTTAGAAGATAAATGTGATAATATTTGTTCTTGTGAAAATTATGAAGATGACTGTGGCTGTGGATTTGAAGAAGGTTATAATGTTTTTCCTGAAAATCCAATGCTTGCTCAAAGTTATGTTCCTATTCAATATATGGATAAAACATTCAAACCTTGTGTTGGTTTGAAAATGGGAACTATTTTTCCAGAACTAGTTAGTCCTTATGTACCTTGTCAATCTATGGAAGAAATAGAGTTTTTAAGAAGAACAAATAGTATAGGGAAGGGGTGTAATAAATGTTCATAAATGAAAATAGAAATTGCTATACTTACGAAAATAATTGTGAAGAGGAAGAAAGAAGAATTGATTGTGCAAAAAAAGAAGAGTTATTACAAAATATAAGATGTTTAGAGTTTGCAATAAATGAACTTGCTTTGTATTTAGATACACACCCAGAAGATAGAAAAGCACTTTGTTTACACAAAAAATATTGCAATGAATTAAAGAAATTAAGAGATATGTATCAAAAGGTTTATGGACCTCTTTGTATAACTTATCCTTGTAACAAGTGGAGATGGCTTGAAGAACCATGGCCTTGGGAAGGAGGAGAAAGATAGTATGTGGACTTATAATAAAATCTTACAATATCCAATTAATATTAAATGTACAGACCCTAAACTTGCTAAAGTAATAATTTCTCAATATGGAGGTCCTGACGGAGAACTTGCAGCTTCTCTTAGATATTTATCACAAAGATTTGGTATGCCTGACCAAAAAGCTAAAGCTATCCTAAATGACGTAGGAACAGAAGAATGTGTACCATTATGATGTCAATAGCTAAAGACAGGGATTACAATCTTAGCTATTGACTGTAAAATGTTATT
>CALXZU010000016.1 GCA_944393325.1 uncultured Clostridia bacterium | reverse complement strand
TTAGTATATGATGATGTAGAACAACATAAATATTTTATAACTAATCTTGGAAAATGTACTCAAGTTGATGCAAGAGTATTACCAAATTCAGTTTACAGCCAATATCTTGATTTATTATGCAAGGAAATTGAAATAATTAATCCTAAGATAATTATAACTCTTGGAAATCAAGTTAGCTCTATTTTATTAAATAAAAATATATCAGTATCACAATGCAGGAAGCAAAGTTTTCCAAGAAATATTGCAGGAAAGAATTATAACGTATATCCTGTTTATTATCCTATTGGAAATGGAATGATGAATATAGATAAAGCAATAGAAGATTTAAATTACATTATAAGAACAAATTTTAAAAGTCAAAAAGATATGGATGATTATGAGAGATAATTGTGTACAGGTAGCTCAAAAACTACCTGTAATTTATTATTATATAATCATCCCTACAAATTACAATTTATAGATTAGTTTGAAATAGAACTAATCTTTTTTATTTTATAAAATCGGTAGAGTAGGGGATAGCACATTTTTTAATATATAATAACTATGAAAATATATTAAATAAAATTTTGTGCAATCTTTAATTTGAAAAATAATAAATTTATAAATAAAAAACTTTTTAGATATAAAAAATAAATTTTAAGATTTAAAAATATATTTATAGAAAATTATAAAAAAATTTTAAATTTTAATTTATAAATATATTTAGAATTTTAAAAATTATAATTTTCTAATACATACATTGTAATATCAAAAAAACGAACATTTGTTATTTTCATTTATTATATAAATATTATATAATTAACACAATTTTATATTTTATACAATAATCTTATAAATTCTATAATTATATCAATAACTGTCTAAAATCGATTTTAAGCCATTTCTATTTATAGATTAATAAATTAGTTGTTTAAAATTTTAGGTTAAATATTGATTTTAGAAAATTAGCATTAAAAAGTAGATTTTTTTGAAGAAACTACTATCATATATAGATATGCAAAAAAGTGCCAAAAAAGCGACGCACGAGAATCGATTTTAAGCCGTTTTTATTTTTTAGGTATATAGTTTGTTGTCCATAAAATAAGGCGAATATAGAGAAATAGGCACTTTGGAGATTTTTGAAAAATTTTCATACAATTTAATATATAAAAATAAAAAATATATAATAAGAAAAAATTATAGATATAAATTTAAAAATATAATAAGTAAAATAATTATAGTAATGAAATTATATAAGTAAAACAAAAAAATGTCTTAAAATTGATTTTAATAAGTTATAAGAATATTGATATAACTATAATACAAAGGATTATAATAATAATGAATATAATATAGATATAATAAGAAAATAAAGATATATAAATGAATATTAGTATGTATAGAACAGCTAAAAGCCTTGAATTAGTAAAAGTAGAGGTTTATGGCTGTTTTATATTATGCCCCTATCTCTTTTTGCGCAAAACTTTGATTTTGTGCAAAGATATCTAATATAAATATCCCTGCTTTTCTATTCCTTTTTCTACCTCCTCTATTACTTTTTAGAAAAATTTAAAATATCTACTCCTAAAATTTTTATTAAAAATATTAATTCGTAATCTGTTAAAGTTCTTTTGTTATTTTCTATATTAGCAATTACTTGTGATGATGAATCAATTCCTATTTCCAGCAATAACTTATTTGATAGTTTTTTTCGTTATATATGTCTTTCCTCTCTTATTTTTCTTAATTCATTTCCTAAAATATTTAATTTGTTATTTAATTTTTTCCTTTTCATATTAAATACCTCTTCCCTTTCCTATTTTTCTAGAATAGCCAATGGGATTGCGGTTACCTTATTTCAATCAATGATATATATATAGTGAAAAGATAATTAGAAATATAACAGTATTTAAATACAACTACTTGTCACAGTTCAACTAGTACCAACTTTCGTTCCATCTGCATAAATAGCCATTTAAATACAACTACTTGTCACAGTTCAACTCTTCTTATAAATCCATCAAGTTCATCTTGATTTTTGAAAACTATTGAACCATCTTCTCCTTTTTGGGCTACTTGTTTTTTAGTTTTCTCCCCCTCATTTTTGTTTTCAGCTTTTTGCTCTTGATTTGCTTGAGCTTTATTTTCTGTTGCAGTTTGAGTATCTGCATTTTGTTCTTTTTTTTCGTCTTCCATATTGGAACCTCCCCCGTTTAAGGTCCGTCGACCATAATTTTGCAATAAAAAAAAGAGCCTTTAAGCTCTAACTATAAAAATGGCACAAGTTAATAGAGTCGAACTATTATTAACACCATGTAGAGTGTCGTGTTACCTATTACACTAAACTTGCATATAAAAAGACATCCAATTGTTTATGGATGTCCTCTTTTTATTAATCTATATTTAAATTGTATTTAACCTTTTGTTGTTTTCCGTTCCCATCATATTTGCTTATATTCATTGTTATGCTACTACTTGTATTGTTTAATCCAATGCAAGTTTGAGCATCTACACATTTAGCTCCTACTGGTGTTTGTTGTGGATATGTAGTAATATTATTAGGATACGAATAAGCTATTTCTCCATTTCCATCTATTACAGTTGTATCTCCGTTAGGCTCTAGTGAAAAATATAATCCTTCCATTATTCCAGTATTATCTTCATATCCAAGGTTTTCATATGTATAAGTAACATATACTACTTGTTGAGGTATTTTGTCTGAAAATTGATTTCTTTCCGTTGTTGTTTTAACAGAATTTATAGTCAAATTCCATTGTCCATCAACTGTCCAAGTTTCTCCTAAATTTAAAGTTTTTACTTCTTCTTCTTTTTCTTCATTAGTTGTACTGCTTACTTGTTGTGTATCATTAGTGTTAATGTTGCCACCCCCTTGTGAACCAGCTATTATACCAATTATTATTATAATTATAAGCCAGAACCACCACTTTTTGTAAATTGGTTTCTTTTCATTGTTTTGCATTGCATTTCCTCCTTTTATTCTATTCTAAAAAAGTATATTACAATATTTTACATTTTTCAAGTAGTTTTTCTATTTTTTTCCAATATTTGTTTATGAAGTTCTTCTGCCCATTTCTTATCTTCTTCTGTTACTTTTGATTTTCCAACTACAACACCATCTATAGGTTGTGAAATTCTTGCCAAAAATTTATCATGATTGTTTAATTCTTTATATCTTTCACTTTTTTCTTTTTGTGTAAGTTTATTAAATTCTTCTATTGTTAACTTACTCATTTATTTCCTCCATGTAAATATGATACTCATTTCCTATCTTCTCTGCTTTAATTACCTTAAAAACTGTATTTCTCTTGAACAATATTTCCTGCTCTTCTTTATTAAATCTTCTTATATCTTTTCCTGTTTTTGTTTTATATGTAGTTCTATATTGCTTAATTCGTTATATCTTGCACCTGTTGTTGTTGATATATATATTTAAATACAACTACTTGTCACAGTTCAACATGGCAAGAAATTTTAATAAATATTTTAGATTAAAATTTAAATACAACTACTTGTCACAGTTCAACTTTTGAACAAATAGCAATAATAGTTTTTTGAGTAACATTTAAATACAACTACTTGTCACAGTTCAACAAGGAAGGTGATAGAAATGTTAGTAACAATAGTATAATTTAAATACAACTACTTGTCACAGTTCAACGGAAGTCCAGCACTTGGAAATCAAGTTCAAATATAATTTAAATACAACTACTTGTCACAGTTCAACTTACATTGTCTTTGCAAATAGGGTCATATTGAAATATTTAAATACAACTACTTGTCACAGTTCAACCAATGGTAAATCTACCTTTTATAAATATAGTTTACACTAAAAGTGTATATAAATCAAGGATTTGCTCCGTTTTTTTCCAGGCAAATGGTGTATATAGCTTTCCTGTAATTCCAGGCTATTCAGAGCATAACCTGGAAAAATAAATTATTTATTATTCTTTAATAAGTTTTCATTGACTAAAATTCTTCTTTATATTTGCTTATAAAACAAGTGCTTGGAAAAATCTTTCCAAGCATAAGTTAAAATATAGTATTTATCTAAATCTTCTTAAATAACTTTCCATTCTATCAATAAACTGATTGTTATCTTTAGTTTGAGTCATTTGACTAATAACTTGTTCTGTTACATCAGCAACAGGCATACTATTCATAGCCTTTCTTAAAGCAAAAACTGCATCTCTTTCTTTTGGAGTAAGTAATAAATCTTCTCTCCTTGTTCCAGATTTATTAATATCAATAGCTGGAAAAATACGTTTTTCTGACAGTTTCCTATCTAAGTGAACTTCCATATTACCTGTACCTTTAAATTCTTCAAAAATAACATCATCCATCCTACTTCCTGTTTCAACTAATGCAGTAGCTAAAATAGTTAAACTGCCTCCAAATTCAATATTTCTTGCAGCACCAAAGAATTTTTTAGGTTTATGTAATGCCGCTGGATCAATACCACCTGATAAAGTTCTTCCTGATGAAGGAATAACTAAATTATAAGCTCTTGTTAATCTTGTAATACTATCTAACAATATAACAACATCTTTTCCTTGTTCAACCAATCTCTTGGCTCTTTCAATTACCATCTCAGCAACTTTAACATGATGATCTGGTAATTCATCGAAAGTTGAATCTATAACTTTTCCTTTAATAGAACGTTTCATATCTGTTACTTCTTCTGGTCTTTCATCAATTAAAAGAACCATCAAAATTACTTCAGGATTATTTTTACTAATAGAATTTGCAACCTTTTTTAATAAAGTAGTTTTTCCAACTTTAGGTGGTGCAACAATCATACCTCTTTGTCCTTTTCCAATTGGACTCATCAAATCAATAATTCTGGTCGCATAATCATTAGAAACCGTTTCTAATTTTAATCTTTCATTAGGATAGATAGGTGTTAAATCATCAAATCTTTTTCTTTTCATAGCTTTTTCAGGATGTTCACCGTTTACTTCACCAACAAATATCAAAGATGGGAATTTTTCACCTTCTTTTAATCTTGAAATACCTTTTACGATATCACCAGAATCTAATCTAAACCTTCTTATTTGTACCATAGAAATATAAACATCTTTTTCACTTGATAAAAAAGTATCACCTCTTAAAAAACCATATCCGTCAGGCATAATATCTAAAATACCTTCTACGATTTGATCTCCTTCATTAGTCAATTTATAATCAATAATAGGCTCTCCATTTTCATCATATTGTCTTTCAGGAATGTCTTTTTCTTCAATAAAATTATTTTCCTCTAAAATCTTATCTTTTTTCCCCTCTTCTTCAAGTAAAGAAGTTTCCGGTTTGTCATCTTCTTCTCCTATAACTTGACTTAGAACTGCTATCAATTCATCTTTCTTTAATTTTGAAATATTTTTAATATTATGTTCTTTAGCTAAAGCTTTTAATCTTGTCATTGTTAATTCTTCCAAATTTGCCATAAATATACCTCCTTATAAACCTGATCTTTAATTTATAAATAATATTTTATTACATATTTGATATATGGGATTCAAACGAATAAAACAATTATCAATCTAATAAAACTATTATATCACACTTTTACTGTAATTGGAATAGTTTTAAAAAAAAATTTAAAGGAATGTTAAAAATCACATTCCTTGATCTATATAAACCCTCTCGTTCGGATAATACATATCTAATTTTTCTCTAGCCATTTGTTCAATAAATTCTAAAGAATCAACATTTTCTTTTTGTTCTTCAAGCACTTGCTTAGTTTCTTTTTCTTCTGCTATTTTTTGATTTAACTCTTCAGATTGGTTTGCATATTGATTTAGAGTTTTTTGCTGATTAACCAAAGTAAATATTGTATATCCAGCTATTAATAATATTATAATCTTTTTATAAATTTTTTTCATAAGTAATCTCTCCAATTCTAATGTACATGTAATTTTATCTCATAATAATATTATTCTACATTTTTAATGAAAATCCTTCTTGTAATTTCAATTTTTTACACTATTTTCAGGATTTTTATTTTTTTTAATAAATTTATAAAAATTATTGTATAAATTTGTAAAACTTTTTCTAATATTTATAAAAATAAAAGAAATCGGTTTAAAAAATAATTTTTTAATAAACTTAAATGGAATAAATATAATTTCCAAAATTTTTATAATAATTCTTTTCAAAAAAACTATTATATTTACATTTATTTTTATAAAAAACTTGCTAAATACTAACATATAAAAAGTAATACCAATAGCAATAGCTAAAAACATAAATAATCTAATTTCACCATTGTTAAAAACAAATATGTAGTACAAAATAGAAAAACCTGTTAAAATCCAAAATAAGAGGTCTTCAATATAAGTTATAGCATCACTTGTATTAAAAGACTTTCTAAGTATTCTAAAGAAGTCAAAAAGAATTCCTATTAAGATTCCATTTGTAATAAAAACTAAAAATAAATAAATTTGATTACTAACCATTTATATAAACTCCTTAAAAGTAAAATTATTTAAAAATTTTACTAATTAGACTTCCTTTTGATTTTTCAATGTTTTTATTATTGCTATAACTCATTGATGAAATATCTCCTTCTACAATAACTTCTGATGTATCTATACTTAGTTTATTTATCCTCAAACTTTCGCCTTTTATTGTAAGTAATCCTAATTCAGTTTCTATTATTACAACTTGGTCATCAAAGCTAAGTACATCTAAAACTCCAGAAACACTTAATTTCCCTCTATTTTCTAAAATAAGATTTTGAATTACACTTGTTGTTTGTATTTTTCTTTCATCAATTGTCATTATTTCCAACCTCCTTATTTTGTCCTGCTTAATTATATATATTCAAAGTTTAATGTTTTAGAACTTATTTAAAATATTAATTTGTGTAATTCTTGTATTTTATTATCTTCTATAATATTCTTAAACAAAATTGAAATTTTACTCTCAAAAATTTCGAAGTTTAACAGTTCTAAATTATTTTTCTTTATAAATCCAATTATCAATTCAATTAAATCAAAATTTCTAATTATTCCGTTTCCTATAATAGAAATTCTTGAAATTTCTTTTTTTACAATACTTTTAACTTTATTTTCTTCTATAGTATCTGAAATCATAGTTCCCTTTTCTTCATTAAATGTAGATTTAGTGATAATAGGTATCTTAAACTTTTCACCAATCTCAACACATCTATTATGAAGGACTTTGGCTCCTTCACTTGATAATTCTTGCATTTCTTCATAAGAAAGTTTTGGGATTTTCTTAGTATTTTCAATCTTTTTAGGATCTGCTGTATAAACACCATCTACATCAGAGAAAATATAACAATTCTTAGCATGAAGTGCTGCTGCTATTGCTACTGCTGTTGTATCTGAACCACCTCTACCCAAAGTGGTAATATCTAAATTTTCATCAATTCCTTGGAAACCTGTAATAATAACTATTTTTTTATCATTTAGTTCTTTAACTATTCTTGATGTATCTATTTTTATAATATTTGCATTCTGATTATTATTATTTGTAAAAATCCCTGCTTGCCAACCAGTTAAAGATATTGCAGGATATCCAAGATAATTTAATAAAATACTTAGTTTTGCAGTAGACATTTGTTCACCACAACTAAGTAAAGCATCTAACTCCCTACTTGATACATTTCCTGATAATTCATTTGCTTCTTTTATTAATCTGTCTGTAGTATTACCTTGAGCAGAAAGAACAACTACTACTTTTTTCCCTTTATCATAAATTTTTGTAATCCTTTTTGCAGCTAATTGTAATTTTTCATTATCAGCAACAGAGCTTCCACCAAATTTTAAAACCATTATTTCTTCCATTTTTAACACCTCTTTTGCAATCTTAACCATTTTAAGTCTAAACATGGCCTTTTTATATTATATGTAAAAACAATATAAAAAGAGATAGAATTCCTATCTCTTTAATCTTTATATATTTAAGTTTTGCAATTCCTTATTAATTTTAGTTATAAAATTTATAATAAAATTAGTTACATTATAATATGCCCACAAAATTTGTATATTATTTTTAGTACTAAATATCTTTGGCTCGAACATTTTACCTGTATGAAACATTATATAAATTTTATTTCCTCTTAATACAATTTCAAAATCAACATTAAGCTCTTTATAAAATCGTAATAATTCATCCATTACATCATGTGTTAAAACTTGATATGCTAATATTTTAGAACAGCAATAAATATTATAATATGTTTCAAATTCCTCATTATCTAGTTCTACTTTATCGTCATTTCCTGAATTTATATTATGAGTATTTATTATTAGTTCTTCCGGTAGTTTAGCTGAAGATTCTATATATGTGAAAAGTCCTCTTTTTATTATTTTTCTATGTTTACCTCCATCTCTTTCAATTGATATATCACATAATTTAATATTTATATTTTTATCTATAAAACCACTTATACAATCATCTTCATAAAAGCTATTAAAAAATTTATTATCAAATTTTGCTTTTTCATAAAGTTCTTCTATTCTGATATCTCCTTCAGGTTTATATTCTAAATTAGGATTTAGATAATGGATAAAACTACGTACAAAATTATCTTTATATATTTTTTTATATTTAATATTATTTATTGTATAAAAAAATATTCCTACAATTACTATTAAAAAAACTATTATTTCACTTATATCATTACTAATTCCACTTTGGTAATGATAAGAAATTCTTCCATTACTTATGGTAGTATTACTAATTAGTGGAATTACAAATATTATTGCAATAATCAGTATTACTGTAATTGTAATTATTATAATCAATCTCTTTCTTAGCTTTTTTAATTGAGCATTACAATCTTTTTCAATATCTTGATATAACATTATAAATTCTTCAGGCATATTTGTATTCTCTAAGTTTTTTATATATTTTCTATTTGAAAATATATCTCTAAAACTATTTGATAAACGTTTAAAGTCTATAAATATAAAACACATAGTAACGATTATCATAAGTACTAAATACATTTACTTAATCATCCTCCATTTCGAAAAAATCTTGTTCTTTAAAGCCAAAAACTTTTGCTAATATATTGTTTGGAAAAATTTTTATAATACTATTATATTTTTCTACCTCTAAATCATATAATCTTCTTGATGCTTGCAATTGATTTTCTATTTTTACTAATTGATTTTGTAGATTTATAAATTGTTCACTTGCCTTTAATTCAGGATAATTTTCAGCGACTAAGATAATATTATCAATTTTTTTATCTAATATAATTCCTGTTTTTGTATTTTTATTTCTTAAAAAATTAGTTCTCAATTTTACTATATTTTCTAAGGTATTTTGCTCAAAATATTTATATCCTTTTACGCATTGGACTAAATTAGGTATTAAATCAATACGTTGTTGCAAATATATATCAATTACTGAATTTGCTTGTTCTACATTATTTTTTCTATTTACTACAATATTGTAAAAAGCCAAAATATATATTGATAAAATTACTATTAAAATTATTAAATATAACATTTTACCTTCCCCTTAATTTTCTTTGTTTTTTATATTATATTTTAAATAAGCCTCTATAAAGTCATCAATTTCTCCATCCATTACTGCTTCTACATTTCCTACTTCATAATTAGTTCTATGATCTTTTACCATTGTATATGGACAAAATACATAAGAACGTATTTGACTTCCGCCATGCGATATCTTTTTGTTCTCCTTGAATGTCTTCAATTTTTTCTTTATGTTCTTTTTCTTTTATAGCATATAATTTAGACTTCAACATTTTCATTGCTGTTTCTCTATTTTGTATTTGAGAACGTTCAGATTGACATGCTACTACTATATTTGTTGGGATATGTGTAATTCTTACAGCTGATGAGGTTTTATTTATGTGCTGACCTCCTGCTCCTGATGCTCTATATGTGTCCACTTTTAAATCATCTGGATTTATATTAATTTCTATATCATCTGTTATTTCAGGCAAAACATCAACCGAAGCAAATGATGTATGTCTTCTTCCGCCACTATCAAATGGTGAAATTCGAACTAATCTATGAACACCTTTTTCTGATTTTAAATATCCATAAGCATTCTCGCCAATAACTTCAAAAGTAACACTTTTAAGTCCTGCCTCTTCCCCATCTAAATAATCTAATTCTTTTACTTCATAATTGTTTTTATTTGACCATCTTGTATACATTCTATAAAGCATTTCAGCCCAATCTTGTGATTCTGTTCCACCTGCCCCAGGATGTATTGTTATAATTGCATTATTTAAATCATATTTTCCAGATAAAAGATTTGAAATTTCTAATTTTTCTATATCTTTTTCCAATTTTTTAGTATTTTTTATTATTTCTTTTATCAACTCTTCATCTGGCTCTAAAATAACAAGTTCAGTCAATTCTTGTAAATTTTTAATTTCCTTTTCTATTTCTCTAAAACCAAGAACTTTATTTTTAAGATATTTTATTTGTGATAATATTTTGGAAGAATTTTTACTATCTTTCCAAAAATCTTCTTTTAATGTTTGTTTTTCTAAATTTTCTAATTTTTTTTCTGCCTCTTCTATGTCAAAGAGACTCACCTAAATTCTCAAGTCTATTTACTATATTTTCTAATAATTTAGAATTTTCTTCTAAATCTAACATATATTCACTCTCCTGTCCAATATTTTATTACTATATAATTATATATTTTAATTTTAAAAAAGTAAACACCTTATAATCAAATTATTGAATATAAGGTGTGTTTTTAAAATCATGTCAAATTTATTTAGACATCCTATATCTTGTGTTGTCTTCGACAATATCTAAATCCATATAGCATACTGTATATGGCTCTTTAGAAGAGTTTCTCCTGTATTTACTTGGATTAGAAAGTACCTCATAGATAATCTTGTCAAATACATAGTTCACTGTATTTGTAAGTTCTCTTGCACCAGTATCCAATAAAAGAGATTTTTGTGCAATTTGGTAAAATAATTCACCATTAAAACTAAGAACCACTCCCATTTTCTTTAACTCTTTTTGATATTGTCTAAATATAGAAAGTTTAGACTTTTTTAATATCAAGGCTAAATCATCTACTGTAAGTTTATTCATTTCGATGATTGTACCTATTCTACCAATAAATTCTTCTGGTAAACCATAATTTACTAAATCTTGTTTTAGTATTCTGTCATCAAGTATACTACTAGCAGTAGTTTTGTCACTCAAAAATCCTACTTGGTTTAGATTAAGCCTTTTTTCACGTATTTTATCTATACCTGAAAAAGCTCCTAAAAAGATAATTATTAGATTAGAAGTGTCCAAAAATACATCCATATCGACTTCTACTTTATCGCCTTCGATAATCTTAAGCAAACTATTTAATACTTCTACTCCTGAAATATCACGTCTATTACTTACAGTCTTTGATGATTTTTTATCAATCTCATCAATAATAACAACACCACTTTGTGCTTTTTCTATATCCTTACCTGCATTTTTGTACAGATTTTTTATCATTCCACTTACACTTTTTCCTTGATAACCTTCCATAGTATACTTTGTTGCATCTTCTATAGTATATGGAAGGTTTAAAACATTTAAAATCTGTTTTATTGTTTCCGTTTTTCCAGTGCCACTGCCTCCAATAATTAATATATTGGAATTTAGTGATTTAAAAACAATTCCTCTGTAGATTGATGTGATTATTTGTTTCACAGGTTCATCTTGTCCAAAAATATAGCTATAAACGTGTTTCTCAATAGTTTTGATACTTGGAACAAATGTATTATTCTTCCTTCTATTTTTGTGTGTATTTTTAGAATGTCTACTACTTGCTATATTAGTCCGTTCATTTGACATAATTTTCTCCTCTCGTATTTTACAAGATGTAAAAAATATTACTATGAACACAGATACAGTTTATCATTTAATTTCAATTATGTCAATTGAAAAATTAGATTATTTTCTACAATTTTTCTAATTATAATAACCTATTCTTTTTTATTTTTATATATTTTATTTGAAATAAGGCAGCCGCAATCCCATTGGCTTTAGAAAGGCTGTTTAAAAAGTACAAAAATCTTCCTAAAATTATGTTTGCAAAAACGCATTTCCTATTTTTATATTAAATTATTATATAAAGTGGTTTAATTTTGCTATTTTGTATAAAAAATTGATGTAAAAGTGGTAAGAAATTTGTTGCATTTTTTGTCAAATAAAAAAATTCTACTTTTTAATACGAGATAAAATACATAATTATTCATATAATAGTACTTTATAATTATATGTCAATACTTTTTTTAAAAAAATTTCAAAAAGAGAACTACATTATACAATGCAGTCCTCTAAATAAATATTTCTTATTTTCTATCACAAGGTCTTTTCTTAACTTTCAACTAATTTTTCTTTCACATTATTATAATTTATATATATACCATTATTAAAATCCTCTATATTTGCATCAATATTCATTTTATACACTTCTTTTTCTTCTGTTGATCCAACACTTAATTCATTAAACTTATTTCCAGCCTTATCTGTTACAAATAACATTTTTTCTACTTCTTCTAAAAATTCTTTTTGCTCCATATCTTTACCTTTAGAGATTAATTCATCATATTGTTTAGATTTAAATTTTAAATTCATCCCTGTTTCAGATATTGTAATTTCCTCAAATTCTATTCCTGAAATTTCATTTTCAGGCTTTAATTCTATAGTATTTCTTACATAAAATTTATCTGGTACATCTATTTCAAAAAGCCATTTGGCACTACTTAAGTTAAAATCTTCAGCATTTATCATATTTGTTGTACCATTTTCATTTTCTAATTCTGTCATTGAAAATCCTGGATCAAATATTTGTATATACAATTTTTTACTTTGTGGGAATTTATCTCTTGCTCTTAAAGTTATATTCATATTAATTGTTCTTTCTTCTTTATTAACTTCTTTAAGTGTTACTCCCCCATTATTTGATAGTTGTACTGCATATACATCTTTTTTATTATATTCTATTCCTAATTCTTCATATGTAAATAATGTAACATTATCAAATTTAGAACTTCCCTCTCCTATATGCATTCTTGAATGTATTTGGTATATATTTTTATTTTCATCATAAATTGTATATCCTATTGAAAATGTTTGTGAATTAACATCTATATTTTCATCAAATTTAGATGTTATATCAATATCTACGCAATCATCTGTAAGGAGAATAGAATTTATTTTAATTCCTATACCATCTTGTTCTAAATAATCCATATTTAAAACTTCAGCATATCCTTCTTCTTTTAATTCATCTAAAGTTCCTTTCATTTCCTTAATTGGTAATTCTCTATAATCTTTAAATTGTATATTCCACATAATTTTTGCATAAATATTTGTTGATAGTACTCCTGCAATTACAATAACTAAAAATATTGCGGCTATATTCAATATTTTTCTCTTCATAGAAACCACTCCTTTCTCTTTAGAAAGAATTTTTTTGTAGTTATCTTCTTTGCTATATTTACTTTCTAAATATTCTTTAAAAGTGTTATTAATCATTTTCTATCACATCCTTTCCTAAATATTTTTTAATTTCTTTTAAAGTTCTATATATTCTATTTTTTACAAAAGAATCTCCTATTCCCAATTCACTTGATATTTCATATATTTTCAAATCTAAAGCAAAATATAAATAAAATATTTTAGTAGTTAGTAAATCTTTTTCTTTTAAATACTTCCATACTTTTTCTACATTATTTTTATTTATAATATTTGCTTCTAAGTCAAAATCGTCCTTAATTTCTAAATTATTATCTTCTTCATCATACATATTTAAAATAATATTACTATCTTTTTTTACTTTTTTATAATATCTTTTTATAATATTATTTTCTATTCCAAATATATATTTTTTTATGTTTTCTACTTCTAAACTATTTTTCTTCTTTAATATTTTTAATAATTCTAAATATGTTTCTTGTATGATATCATTTATATCCTCTATATTTTTACATTTTACAATTGTAAATTTTAATACAAATTCATATGTTTCATCATATATTTCATCAAAATCTTTCCTTGTTATTTTTTTACTCAATTTTCTTCCCCCTTTACTTTATAGTCTCTCATAAATAAGAAAAAGTTTCAATTTTTTCTAAAAAATTGGAAAATTTAAATTCGAAATAAGGAAACATTTTTATTTATATTTTTTTGTAAGTTTTAATATTATAAAAAGAAGTATAGCCCATTTTTTAATTAGGTCATACTTCTTTAATTTTTAACTTCTATTGCTATGCGTTCTTTCCACAAAAGTTCTTATATTTCTTTCCTGAACCACATTACAATTTTTTAAATATTCTCTATATTTATGGTATTTATAATATTATGCTTATTTCTTGAGTCATTGGACAATGCAGATTTAATATTTATTATGTTTATAATATTATTTGTACTATGTTTTAAAATTTTTCGTTTACAAATCGTTGACAATGTCAACAGTTATATTTTGTAAAATTATAAATAAAATTTTTTTATTTACATAGTTATTATATTGTTTTAGTTAACAATAGTCAAGATAGATAAAAATTTAATTGTTATATATGTTATATAATTTGCTTAAATTCCGTTTATTTATAATAATTTCTTGTTCAATTTCTTTTATAAATTCAGGAAGATTTGTATATGTAGCAACAATTCCTCTATTTGTCAAAGCAATAACATTTTTAGCTTTCTCAAGTATCTCACGTTGTATTATTTTAGAAACCTTTATTTCTTGCCCTCTTCGTAGATATTCCTCTTGAACATATGACTCTGTTGTAGGAAATATGTTTTGAATTAAGAAAACCCCTTTAATTCCTGCAATATTATTAAAGAATACAAAATTATTAGGCTCTTTATTTATTTTTTGTTTTTTATTATTATATATTTTAAAATATTTACCGTACTGTTTTGACATTGGAACAAACCACAATACATTTTTATTTTTGTTATCTTTAAAACAAAAATATGTAGGTCGTTTCGTTCCTTTTTCTACTTTATTCTCCATTAAATTATATTTTTGTCCATATTTTTCTAAAAATTCATCCTTTATAAAATACAGTCTTCCTTCTTTTATTTCCATTACATACTCCTAAAAAAGAGGAGACTTCAAGCCTCCCCTACTATTGTATTTTTTCACCGGTGCATTTATCTCATCGCCAACCGGGTGGCAGCTTATATCGTTTCACCAGTATATTTATCTCATCGCCGACTGGGCGGCAGCTTATATTTTTACAGATTTTACTCTGTTCATTTAGTATATTAATTGTAACATATTTTTATGTATTTTTCAAGTAATTTTCTTCTAACTTTTTGTACAAATTTCAAGATATGCTTAGATGACATGTCTTAAAATCAGTCGAAAATATTTATTTTATGCATTCTTTCCACAACAGTTCTTATACTTTTTACCCGAACCACAAGGGCAAGGGTCATTTCTTCCAACTTTTGGGCCTTCATTTCTTACAGTTCTATCTACATCTGTTCCTATTTTAGAACCTCCATCTACACTATGAATTGCCTCTAATGCTGCTCCTGTAATTTTTACAGTCTCTGCTCTTCTTGTCTCACCTGCTTGACGAATATGCATCAATATTTTTGTTACATCCACTTTAATATCATTTATCATTTCATCAAACATATCAAAACCTTCAAGTCTATATTGTACAACTGGATCTTTTTGTCCATATGCACGAAGACCTATACCATTTTTTAACTCGTCCATACTATCTATATGGTTCATCCATTTTTCATCAACTACTTTAAGCATTACAACTCTTTCGAGTTCTCTCATTTGCTCTGATGTAATTTCTTCTTCTTTTTTAGTATATTCCTCTAATGCTTTTTTCTTTAATTCTTCTGATATAGCATTTACATCTTCTTCGTGTTCTTTTACAAAAACTGTCATATCAAATCCAAATATATTAAATATATCATTTGTTAAAGATTCTACATTTACTTTATTAGATTCATGTTCTAAATATATGGCTGGTAAATTATCTGCTACAAATTCTATCATACTAATTATATTATCATGAATATTTTCGCCATCTAACACCTGTCTTCTTTGTTTATAAATAATTTCTCTTTGTGCATTCATAACATCATCATATTTTAATACATTTTTACGTATTGTAAAGTTTCTACTTTCTACTTTCTTTTGAGCATTTTCAACTGCATTTGAAATCATTTTAGATTCTATTGGCATATTCTCATCTGCACCTAATGTATTATAAACCCTAGTTATAACGTCTCCTCCAAATATTTTCATTAGGTCATCATCTAAACCAATATAAAATCTTGATTCACCAATATCCCCTTGACGTCCAGAACGACCACGTAACTGATTGTCAATTCTTCTTGATTCATGTCTTTCTGTACCAATAATTTTTAATCCTCCAGCTTCAATTACTTTTTCTTTTTCTTCTTTTATTTGTTCATCAAATTTCTTGGTTAATTCTTTGAATTTTTCTCTTGCACTTAATATTTCCTGGTCGTCTGTTTCATAATATGTGTTTGATTCTTCTATTAATTCTGGAGACATTTTTTGTCTTCTCATTTCTTCTTTTGCTAAATATTCACTATTTCCTCCAAGCATAATATCAGTACCACGACCTGCCATGTTCGTTGCAATTGTTACTGCTCCAAATTTACCTGCTTGTGCAATTATTTCAGCTTCTTTTTCATGATATTTAGCATTTAATACTTCATGTTTTATACCTTCTTGTTTTAATAATTTAGAAAGTTTTTCTGATTTCTCAATAGAAACAGTACCAACTAATACTGGTTGTCCTTTTTTATGGCTTTCTTTTATGTTTTCTACTATTGCTCTAAATTTTGCATTTTCATTTTTGTATATAACATCATTTTCGTCTTTTCTAATCATTGGTTTATTTGTTGGTATTTCAACAACATCTAAATTATAAATTTCTTCAAATTCTGCGGCTTCTGTCATCGCAGTACCTGTCATACCAGATAATTTATCATACATCCTAAAGAAGTTTTGGAATGTAATTGTAGCTAAAGTTTTTGATTCATCAGCTATTTTTACATGTTCCTTTGCTTCAATTGCTTGGTGAAGTCCATTATTATAACGTCTACCATACATAATACGTCCTGTAAATTCATCAACAATTAATACTTCTCCATCTTTTACTATGTAATCTATATCTTTTTTCATAACACCATGTGCACGTAATGCTTGGTTTACATGATGTACTAATGTAGAGTTCTCTAAATCATTAAAGTTTTCTAATCCAAATGCTTCTTCAGCTTTTTTAATACCTTTTTGTGTTAATGTTGCTGATTTTGCTTTTAAGTCTACTATATAATCATATTTTTCGTTATCTTCTGCTTGTTCATAATCTTTTATATCTTCTTCTACAATTACTTTTGGTGTCAATCTTCTAACGAAATTGTCAGCTTTTTTATATAAATCAGATGATTCGTTTGCTCTACCAGATATAATAAGTGGAGTACGAGCCTCATCAATTAAAATACTATCAATCTCATCTACTATTGCATAATGTAATCCACGTTGAACTAATTGGTCTTTATATATTACCATATTATCTCTTAAATAATCAAAACCAAATTCATTATTAGTTCCATATGTAATATCACTATTGTATGCTTCTTGTTTTGCTTTTGGCTCCATTCCTGCAATTACTAATCCAACAGATAATCCTAAGAATTTATATAATTTTCCCATCCATTCACTATCTCTTTTAGCCAAATAATCATTTACTGTAATTACATGAACTCCTTTTTCTTCTAAAGCATTTAAATATACAGGAAGTGTTGCAACTAATGTTTTTCCTTCACCTGTTTTCATTTCTGCAATTCTTCCTTGATGTAAGATAATACCACCTATTAATTGTACATCAAAATGTCTCATTCCCAATACTCTTTTTGACGCTTCTCTTACTACTGCAAAGGCTTCTGGTAAAATATCATCCAATGTTTTTCCTGATTTTAATTGTTCTTTAAAATAATCTGTTTTTGCTCTTAAGTCATTATCGCTTAATTTTGAAATTTCTTCTTCCATTCCATTAATTTTTTCAACTATTGACATTACTCTTTTTACTTCTTTTTCACTATAAGATTTAAATATCTTTTTAAATAGTCCCATTTTGTTCAATCCTTCCTTAACTCATATTTATACTTGTATACTATATCACTAATATTAGTTTTTATCAAGGATTTTTTCATTTTTTATTGGTCTTTTTTCATTTTTTTAATTTAGTCTCATATATTTAAATAAATAATAAATGAAATGAGGAATTATTATGTTTGTTTTTAATGTTAAAATAAATGGTCGTAAATTATTTAAAACATTTTTAATTTGTTCAATATTGCTTTTACTTATTATAGTTTGTATTGTTATATTTAGAATATTTAATGGAGCTAAAAATAGTTCTAACAGTAGTTCTTGCCTTCCACAAGACAGTATAAATACAATTGAAAGTTCAAATTATACAAATGTTCTAAAGGCTGTGCATGATGACATCGATAGTTATGTAGGTGTACAAATTAGTTTTACAGGATATGTATATCGTGTTTTTGATTTAAAAGAAAACCAGTTTGTTTTAGCAAGAGATATGATTATTTCATCTGATTTCCAAAGTGTAATTGTTGGTTTTCTTTGTGAATATGAAAATGCAAAAAATTTTGAAGATAACACTTGGGTAAATATAACAGGAAAAATTACTAAAGGTGATTATCATGGTGATATGCCTATTGTTAAAATAACTAAAATTGAAGAAACATCAAAACCTAATGATGAATATGTATACCCTCCTGACGAAACATATATCCCAACAGACCGGTATAGTTTAAACTAGTTTACTTTTCCTAATATTTGTGCTAAAATAGTAAGTGGAAATAAATATCGAAAGGTGAGAATACAAATGAACAATTTTAAACAAAAAATAGTTGATGAAGCAAAAAAACCTTCATCTGAACAATTAGAAAAAGCAAAACAAAAATATATAGGAAATGAAGTAAATAAATATAGACAATTATATGACAATCCATTATATAGAGAATACTTAGAAAATATTTTAGGGGCTATAATGCTTATTCAAATAAAAAAGTTTCCTAAATACCTTGTAGATATAGATGCAAGGATTAAGTCTCCTGAAAGTATAAAAAAGAAGATTTCTACTCGTCTTGAGGAAGATGGTTATGGTTATTCATATGATGAAAATGGTACTATAACATTTAATTCAAGACCATTATTAGATGCATTTGCTATGAAAATAAAGTCTGAAGGAATGCCTGAAATGCTTTATTCTCCAGACCCTTATATTAATGATTTAATACAAGAAAAAGAAAAAAACCGTGACTTTTTACGTGAAATGCAAATTTTCAGAGGAAAATTAAATTGTGATGCTTTTTCATATAGAAATAGTTTTAATATAATGAAGGAGTTTAATAAAGATACTAAACAATTTGAAGATATAACAGTAACAAGAATTGAATATTACCAAAAATGCCAAGAATTGTTAGAAAAATTAAAAACATTTGTAAATCCTTCTGAAAAAAATGTTATAAAAAAATATGATAATCAACTAAATTACGTACAAGAAAGATTAATGGCTCTAAGGGCACTTAATGAACCAGATACAGAAAAAACTAAAATTAGACTTGTTGACTTGGAAAATAGTAACATGAACTTTAATGATTTATTGGACGAGTTTGAAGATAGATATAATTCAGAAGTAGAATTATATAATTGTACAATGCAATTTCTATCATTATTTAGAGATGATGAAGAATTTTTCAAAAGACTTGGGGTTTCCATAGATTATTCTTCATTAGAAGAAAAAAGAGCAGTCACTGGTTATGAGTCAAACTTTATTATATTAAATACTTTAGTAGGCCCAATTGAAGTACAAATTCAAACTCTTGGTCAACATGAATATGGAGCTTTTGGACCAGCTGCTCATTCTAAAAGAGCTGATAAAGAAAGAGAATTACCAATACTTCCAACAGATGGAACTGGAAACACTCCTGAATCTATAATGGAAATTGAGGAATTTGCAAATATACTTGCTCAAAGTATTCCTATATACTATCATGTAACTAAAGATAGTAAAGAACCAGATAGAGTTATTGCTCAAAAATATGATGATTATCAAGGAGCTAAAGCATATTATTCACAAACTGATCAAAGTGACTCATCTAAACTTATGGACAACCATGAATATTTTGAACGTTTTGCTGAATTGTCTAAAACAGATGCTTTCCAAAAAGCCCTTATAAATAAAGGTGCAACACTTGGTTTTACTCCAATTGATATAAAAAAATATGTAGAAAGCAATAGATTAGAACAATTAAGGACATCTGTTGAAAAAGGTAAAGCAGAACAAGAACAAGATACTCAAATTGAAAAATAGAAGAATTAGTTTTTTCCTAATTCTTCTATTTTCTATCAAAAATTGTTTTAAATACTCCCCTATCTATTAAATTTGAAAAAATGTTTTTTACAATAATCAATACTATCGGTCCAATTAGAAGTCCAATTACTCCTATTAATTTAAATCCAGTATACATTGCAATTAATGTAAAAATAGGATGTATTCCTATATTTTTACTTACTAACTTTGGCTCTAAAAGCTGTCTCGTTATACTCATTATAATTAGTAAAACAATAATAGCAATTCCGAGATTTATATCACCATTTAAAGCAGATATAATTGCCCATGGAATCATAAAACTACCTGAACCTAGTATTGGTAAACTATCTACAAACCCAATTGCCAATGCCATAAGTAAAGGATATTTAATATTAAAACCACTAAATTGTAAAATATATAATCCTATTAAAGATATGATAAATGATATTAAAACTAAACTTATTTCAGCTTTTAAATATCCACCTAACGTTCCAATTAACTCTTTAGAATGTAGCCACATTTTTTTAACCCAGATTTTAGGCATATGATGTTCTATTTGATCTATTATATAGATTTTATCTACACAGATAAAATAAAGGGCAATTACAGTAATTCCTATACATATTGCAATTGATGGTAAACTTGTTACTAAATTTATTAGTCCTCCCAATGCATTTTTAAGCCAATTTGAAATAGTTTCTAATACATTCCCTGTAGAATTTTGAACAACTTGTAATATTTCATTTGATAAATGTATTTTGTCAAAATTTAAACTTGATATAAAATTTTGGAATTGTATGTATACTTTATCAAAATAGTCATTTAGCCCTTGAAGCAAACTAGATGCTTCTGAAAATATCGTTATAATAAGCCATGTTAGTGTTCCTAGTATTAATAATGATACAATTAGAAAAATAATAATAGAACTTATCCTTCTTGTAAATCCAGTTTTTTTCATTATAAACTTAATTGCTGGTTCAATTATTAATGAAATTATAAATGCGATTAAAAAAGGCATATAAAATATTGATAATTTTAATCCTATATATAAGCCACCTAAAATAAATATAACATATAAAATTCTTTGAATTACTTTACTCCAATAAGAAATATTCCAAACCATATAAAACTCCTTAAGTTTATTATATGTAAAGAAGCGGAAAAATATCCGCTTCTATCTTTTTGTTTTAGTTTTTTGTTTTAGTTCATTACTTTTTTATTTCCTTATTTTTAATTTTTACATATTATTTTGATTCCCATTACAGTCACAAATATCTTCTAATGTACTACAAATTTGCTCTATACTTATATTATTATCTTTTTTAGCTAAATCTCCTAATGTTAAAATACCAACAACATGATTTTGATTATCACATACAGGTAATCTTCTTATTTGTTTTTGCCCCATTTTACTTTCTGCATTTGTAATATCATCTGTTCCCTTACATGTTGTAACATTACAAGTCATTATATCACTTACAGGAGTATTACTTACATCTTTATTACATGCTATTGCTCTTAAAATTACGTCTCTATCTGTTACTATTCCACAAATACAATTATTATTATCACAAACCGGCAAACACCCAATATGATTTTGAGACATTATTTTTGAGACTTCTTGCAAACTAGTTTCAGGTTTAATACAGCAAACATCTTTACACATACAATCTTGAACTTTCATTCTATTACCACCTTTCAAATTTTCTTAATATTATTTTTTACAAAAAAATAAATAATATTCTTTTAAAAGATGTTAATTATTTTATAAGTTTTCTATTTATTTGAATTTTTAGAAAAAAATGGTTAAATATGTATATTTAAAAAAGGTAGCTTTTAACGAATGCTACCTTCCTTTTCTCTTAATCTATTATATATCCCTGGATATACACTATTGTATGAAAATTTTTCTCCATTTTCTTCAAATAATACTTCATGGTCAAATAAATTTGTAAGATTTAAAGAATCTATCCTTTGTCTTGCTGTTCCTCCTCCATATGGTATTTTTTCATCATCTTTAGCAATTACTTCATATGGTATTAGTGTTTTCCCTAAAATCGCACAAGCAAAATTTCTATGATGTCCTTCTATTATTCCTTTATAACCACTTGCTTCTACTACTTCTATAGGTTTATCAGCTAAAAAACCATTTTTATTAATTATTTCAACCATTTCATCTAATGTATATTCTTCGGCTCTACCATCTGTTTCTCTTATTCCTTGCATTGGTAATAACTCTTTAGGAGTTGTCCAATTTTTAGTAAATGGTTTATTCTCTACATAATGTTCTAAACAATCTAATATAACATCTGCTGTATCATCTATACTTGCAAAAGATGTATCTATAATCAAATCATAATTATTAGGATCTTCTAAATCAACTCCATATCTTTCTTTATATCTTTCTTGCTCTCCCATTCTTCTTTTTTCTCTTGCTGTTTTAGCTTCTTCTAAAGATTTATAAGAACTATCTTCTTTTCCCCTTGTACTATCATTGAACAATCTTTTTGCTGCCACTTCTGGTGTTGCTGTTAATCTTACTGAAAATGCATCTGGTATATTAGAAAAAGCAAGTCTTGAATCTACTATCCAAATTTCGTCAGGATTATTAACAGAATTTATTTCTATTCCCTTCTTTTTTATTCCTTCATCTATCAACGTGTCTATTATACTTCTTATTTCTTTTAATTTATCTAAATTATTTGCTTGTTCTATTGAAAAATTTTCTAAATCAATATCACTATTTTTAATTTTAGATATTGTATTTATAAAATGTAATCTTCTTTCTAACGAACTCATAATGTCTTTCATTTCTTTTGTTTCTGATAATTCTTTTATTTTTTCATCATTATTTAAATTTCTTATAAAATCAATTAAAATATTAAAATAACGTCTAAATTCATTTCCAGTAGAAATAACATGGATATTTTCAGCTTTATATCCATCTTCTTTTAATTTTTCTATTAATGCTTTTGTAGTCGTTCCCTTTCCTGTTACTGGTTGTCCTGATAATGCAATAATCTTATTTCTTATTTTATCCATATCAAAACACGCTCCTTTTATAAACCTCATACATTAATTATACCATATTTTTACAAATATTACAATTGTGACACAGTCTATCGTTAAAAAAGATATGCTTGTAAAACATATCTTTTTTACTTTAACTTTCATATAAATCCATATAATTATATCTTGGCATTATTGGTGGTCTGTTTGGACCTCCTGGAAATGGTGGTCTCGGCGGACGCATGTTAGGTCTTTGATTCCTAATTAATTCTCTTATTAGCAATATCTTAATTAAATCTCTTAATCCACTATCTCGTCTATCTTCCCTACTTTCTTTATTATTTTCTCTCCTATCTTTATTTGTTTCAGTTGTTCTTTCAAGTTTATTATTTCTATTTGTAGTATTATTACTATTATTTACTTCATTTTGAGATGCAATATTTATATTATCTATATTTACTTCATTTGTTACTTCAATTGAAGAATAAATTTCATTTGTAATATTGTCAAGTAGCTCTTCAGTCATTGGTTCTGTAATTCTTGTGCATCTACTTCTTACCATAGGATATATTATCTTATAAATTTCTGGATAACATTTTTCTAAAATTTGATTATTTGTATTTGTATTTGTATAAACATTATTAGGATAATTTGCACTATAATTAGAGTAACTATCATAATCATTATTTTCTCTGCTATATATATTATTAGTATTAGGATAACCTAAAATAGATCTTATGTAATCATCAAATGGTTCGTTATTATACATAAAAAAACCTCCTATCTTTTTTATATAATATGGAGGTTTTTTAAAATTTGTTATAAATTGTTTACTAAATTTTTAAACTTATTTCCTCTATCTGCAAAATTCTTAAACATATCAAAACTAGCACTAGCCGGAGAAAATAAAACAATTTCACCTTTTCTTGCATATTTTTTAGCTAAATTTACTGTTTCTTTTAATGAGTCACACATATATATATCAATATTTTTGCCTTCTTTTTCTTCTTCATTCTTAACTGCTTCAAAAATCTTACCTGAAGTAGCTCCAAGTAATATTAATTTTTTTACCTTATTTAATATTGGTTTTGCAAGTGGAGTATAGTCTAAGTTTTTATCATATCCTCCAGCAATTAATACTATATCTTCATCAAACGAATTAAGTCCTGCTATTGTTCTTGTTGGCGATGAACTTACAGAATCATTATACCACTTAACTCCTTCTATCTCTCTTACAAATTCTAATCTATGTTCCACTGCCTTAAATTCTTTCACCGCTTCGATTGCTAAATCTTGCTCTACCAAACTTTTAGTCGCTACAAGTGCTGCTGTAATATTTGCAAAGTTATGTTCTCCTCTTAGCATAACATCTTTAGTATCCAAAATATGTTTTCTTATTCCATCTTCACATTCTTTTATTACTTTATTATCTATAATAAAACCATCATCTAATTTTTCTTTGCTACTAAAATATATAACTTTAGAGTTAGCTTCTTTTTTACAATTTCTTGTTATTTCATTATCATAATTTAATATCAAATAATCATTTTCATTTTGATATTTAAAAATATTTTTCTTAGCTTCTATATATTCATTATAATCTTTATGAATATTTAAATGATTAGGTGTTATATTAGTAATAACTGAAATATTAGGGCTAACTGTCATTCCCATCAATTGGAAACTACTTAATTCTAGCACTAATATACTTTCTTTTGTTATCTCTCCAAGTTTTGTAAATAAAGGGATTCCAATATTTCCTCCTAAATATGCATCATACCCTGCTCTTTTTAATATGCTATATATTAGACTTGTTGTAGTTGTTTTTCCATCACTTCCGTGTAACTCCAATTATTTTACAAGGTGCTAGTTTCATTAGCATTTCTATTTCAGATGTTATAATTGCTCCTCTTTCTTTTTCTAATACCAATTCTTTTCTTGTTGGTAAGCAACTTGGTGAACGAAATATAATATCAAATCCCTTTAAATTTTCAAAGCAATTTTGTCCAAAAAAGGCGTTTGCTTTATATTTTTCCAACCTTTCCAATAATTTCCTTGGTACATCTTGTTTTTCTTTTTCATCAAATACTGTAACTTTTGCTTGTTTTTCATTCATATATTTTAAAAGAGGTAAATTACTTACTCCTAATCCTATTATTGCAACTTTTCTATTTTTTAAATATTCATTAAATTCTTTTAATTTCTTATTTTCATATTCCATTTTAATCCCCCAAAATAATTTGCACTATATTTATTATTACTCAATTTTAAGCTATTATATAACAATTATACAAAAAAAACAATTTAAACAAGAATATTTTTTTCATTTTTGGAAACAATATTATTAAATTTGATTGGAGGTGCTTTCTATGTCAAAGAAAAATAAAGAAAACAAAAATAATAATAACAATAAAAATAACCAAAACGACAATAATAACGAACGTCAAAACAGTAACAATAAATAGTTTATTAAAGAAAGCATTAGTTATTTGATGCTTTCTTTAATTCTTCTATTAAATTTTAATTTTTCTAAATGTTAAATTCTTTTTTAATATGATTAACCAAAAAATTTCAAAAAATGTACTTATTATAAAAAGAACTATTAAATGCCATATATATTCATTTCTATGATGAGATATCTGAGTACTATCAGTTAATTCATAAATTTTATAATAATTTTTGTATTTTTGAAACGAATTTTCAAAATACTCTTTTCTATCAAAAAACTCTTTTCTAATATCCATAGCAACTATAATATTTGCTATTCTAGCTTCTTCTATAAAACTTCTTCCACTAAGCGGTGTAAATTTAATGATATTATATTCTAAAGTTTTAGTATAATATTCCTCATACCAATCATTAAATGCTTTATTAAACTCTTTATTTGTTAAAAGTTCTTTTTCCTTATCACTAATATTTATAGCTTCATATAATTCATCAAGACTATTAATATTTTCTAAAAAAGAATTTGAATATATATTTTCTACATCATTAATTAAACTTTTTGTGTAAATTGCTTCATAAATAATAATTATTACTTTTAATGTAGCAAATATTATCAAAAAAACAACTATCATTTTAAAACAATTATCCATGTTTCCGTTTAAATTTTTTCCTAAAAAAAACAACAGTGCAGTAATTAATATATTTGATATTATAATATTTAAAGTATCATTTCCTATATCTGCTGATGAAAAAAAGCAAACAATTATTGTTTCGATTATTATTGCTATTATAAAAAAAATTTTTTTACTCATTATTAAATATCCCCTTTATTTTACTAAAATTTAATTATTTGTTAATCTATGCTCTGATGAAAAAGAATCATATTGTTTATAATAGTGGAAAAATATAGAATCTTTAAAAGTTCCTAATTTATTTCCATTAACATTATACACATCTATATGATGATCTTTATATCCATAAATTATATTATCATTTGTAAAAAATTTAGAAACATATTCATATTCGGTATTAACAATAATTTTATTTTTCTCATTTTTTATACCGTATTTTCCATTTTCTTCATATTCATTAAATTTTGCTATTCTTTCTTTAATAATATTTTCATATAGATATTCTTCATTGTCTAATTCACGTAATTGTTTATGTATTTCATAAAAATCGCCACTATTTATAAATATTGATATGGTCATTATCCCTAATATAATTTCTAAAATCAAAACAATTATGAAAATTGCATCTAATTTATTTCCATAATCAACATTATCAATTTTATTTATGTAGATTATAGCAACTGTTAGTATAAGCATTGCAAAATTTGCAATGCTCAAAAAAGACATAAATGCACTACTTAGAATTTTATCTGTTGTAAGGATAGAAAACATTCCAAATCCATTAATACAAACAATAATAATATTAATTAATAATAATTTTCGCATCATTTTTGAATCATTTTTATTTAATGAATAAATATTAATAAAAATAACTAACAGAACGAAAATTACTTCAATTAAACAGCTTAGCATTGTTGGTTTAACTAATATTATCATGTTATTGTTATAAAGTACTGTTTGTGAAAGTAAGGATATAATAAAAAATATTATATTTAATATTACAATTATATAATTATTCTTTTTCATTTATATTTTCCCCTATAATATATTTTTAACAAAATTATTATACCAAAAAAATATTAAATAATAATAACAATTTATTTACATTTATATTACAATTTTTAAATCTTTCAAGAATTATCTAGGCAACAATAACTGTACACTCAAAGAAAATATTAGCTTATTTAATGCTTTCTTTATTTTTTTGTAATTCTTTTTTGCTTATTCCTATTGAGTTTATTATAATATCTTAACTTTCATTATTTTTTAATAACCCTTTAGCAGACTAAATTATTCCTAATTTTCTTCCTCTTTTTTTTCTCTCCTTTCATGCATTCTTATTTCATTTGCTGTACCATAGTAGACATATTATCTCCTCTTTTCGTTCTTAAATCTTCTATAATCTAATCTATTGTGTCATCTAATATAAAAAACATCAACTTCCAATTTCTTGTTTCTTCCAGTTCGAAATTCACAATTACATATAATTATATTTTTTGGTTCTATATATACCAAAAATTGTTTTTATATTAATTTATGTTTCCTCTCTATTCATACATATTTCCTTAAATAACTTATCATGTTTTTTATCTACTTCAGTTTTATTTTTCTCATTTTCTTATTCAATCTCTTAGAAAAATTTAATTACTTTATTCTTATTTATTTTCTTCTCTTTTCTTCATTTTTTAAATTATTTGAAAATTTAGAATCTTGAAAAATAAAATTTAGATAAAAATCTATTATTTGAAACTTCTTAAAAAGCACCTTTAAATTGGTGCTTTTTAAATATTAATTATATTGATTTTCAATCTCTTTTAAAATAACGTCATGTGCACTTCCTTCTGAAATACTTACATCTGAGACTAAAGTTAATCTTGCTTTTTCATGTAATTCTGGAATTGTTATACTTCCACAATTACACATAGTTGATTTTATTTTAGCAACTGTTATTCCTAAATTATCTTTTAATCTTCCTGCATATGGTATGTAAGAGTCAACACCTTCTTCAAAAGAAAGTTTCTTTTCTCCTCCCATATCATATCTTTGCCAGTTTCTTGCTCTATTTGAACCTTCTCCCCAGTATTCTTTTACATATGTGTTTCCTTTTTTAACAACTCTTGTTGGACTCTCATCAAATCTTGCAAAATATCTTCCCATCATTACAAAATCTGCTCCTAAAGCTAAAGCTATTGTTATATGATGGTCATGTACTATTCCACCATCTGAACATACAGGTATATATATTCCTGTTTCTTCAAAATAATCATCTCTTGCTTTTACTACATCAATTAATGCTGATGCTTGTCCTCTTCCTATTCCTTTTGTTTCACGTGTTATACAAATAGAGCCTCCACCTACACCAACTTTTATAAAATCTGCTCCTGCTTTTGCTAAATACATAAATCCTTCTCTATCTACTACATTTCCTGCACCTATTTTTACACTATCTCCATATTTTTCTCTTACAAAGTCAATTGTATTTTTTTGCCACACTGAATAACCATCAGAAGAATCTATACAAAGAATATCTACTCCTGCATCTACTAAGGCTGGTATTCTTTCCTCAAAATCTCTTGTATTTATTCCTGCACCTACAATATATCTTTTGTTTTCATCAAGTAAAGAATTAGGATTATTTTTTCTATCCTCATAATCTTTTCTAAATACTAAATATTTTAAATGACCTTCTTCATCAAGTATTGGTAAACATGCAATTTTGTTTTCCCATATAATATCATTTGCCTCTGGTAGACTTACCCCTTCTTTTGCCCATACTACTTTTTCTTTTGGTGTCATAAAATCACTTATTGGTGCTTCTTTATTATCTCTTGATAATCTATAATCTTTATCAGTAATTAAGCCTAAAAATTTTCCATTTTTAGTTCCATCCTCTGTTATTATCACTGTTGAATGTCCTGTTTCTTTTGTTAAATTAAGTACTTCTTGCAGAGTTGTTTCTGGTTTTACATTTGAATCAGATATAACAAAACCTGCTTTATGTTTTTTTACTCTTCTAACCATCTTAGCTTGATTTTCTATAGATTGTGAACCATAAATAAATGCAACACCACCTTCTCTTGCTAATGCTATTCCCATTTCTTCTCCTGATACTGATTGCATTATTGCAGAAACCATTGGTATGTTTGCATGGTATTTTGGTTCTTCTCCTTTTTTAAATTTTACAAGTGGTGTTTTAAGTGATACATTACTTGGTATACATCTTTCATCTGTTAAATTTGGTAACAATAAAAATTCATTAAACGTCCTTGAAATATCTTCTAATAT
>CALXZU010000015.1 GCA_944393325.1 uncultured Clostridia bacterium | reverse complement strand
TATCTTCTTAGATATTTTAATAGACCTGCTATGGCTCAGTCTCGCATTCTTTATTATGATGGTACTTATGTTGTTTTTTATTATCAACGTCATGAAGATGATATGTATGTTGTTGAAAAAGTTCATGTTTATGATTTAATTAAACGTCTTATTATTCATATTCCTGATAAAAATTTTAAGATGCTACGTTATGCTGGTTTATATTCCTCTCATAAATGCTCTCACTTTGATAAATTAATTAAAAAATTGTCAGATATTTCTATTAAAACTAAAAAAATGCTTGCAAATTGGCGTATGCGTATTCAATTATATTTTCACTATGACCCTTTAGTTTGCCCTTTTTGCAATCAGACTATGTTTTTCTCTGAATTAGTTATTGCAAAAGATTCCTCCTGATTGTATAATATCCATATCGTGAGGTGATTATTTTGAGTAAAGTTGATGAACTTAGAAAAAAATATATGGACAATCCACCTGTTGGATATTCTAGAAAAGATGTTTCTAAAATGTCTGATGATGAATTGTTAGATATGGATTATTTCCTTAATGAAGATTTGGAAGATATATTTGGCATCCCTTCATCTAATTCTTGTATTTTAGAAGGTGTTCAATTTAAATGCAAGAATTGTGGTTGCACAGAATATATTCCTAAAAATATTGTAGATTCATTAGACTCACAATTTGGTGGTCCTGATTTTCCACCTACATTCAGTTGTGAAAAATGCCATACTGGTACTATGTATCCAGTTAATTACAAAAGCCCTAGAGGTATTGTTTACAAATTTGATGATTAGTCCATATACATATATTTCCAATTAGTTGTATATGCTTTTTATGGTGTGTTTCCTAATCCAATAACAAAACATTGTTTGCTATTGGATTTTTGCAATTTCCTATAACTTTAAAAAATGTGATGCAGATACTTAATAAAGTTATCTGCATCACATTTTAACTCAGTCCTCGTCTTTTCTTATAGCATCATGAAGTACAATTCTAAAGGAAATATTTGAATTGCCTTCCTCAGGTTTTGACCAAGCACTATTTGATGGAGGATAATAACTTTCTGTTCCATAGATAGAAGATATTCCTCCTCTAATCATTCTATAATGCTCATACAACTGCCACCGTTCAGTTGTCCAAATATAAGCATTACCCCAGAAAGAATCAATATTATTAACCATCCATTCAGGGTGTACTCCCGTTTTCTCTAGTTCATGCGGTTCAGAATAATTTCCTCTTCCTTCACCATCTATAAACACTTGCTCAAATGTAGCAGCACAAGTTTTAACTAGCCACATACAGATGCGGTTATATTCCTCTCTTGTGAGTAATTCACCGCCAAAACTATGAGCTACCTCTGTTGCCTTATAGAAATTAATATCCGTCCAAGGATATTCTCCTGAAACAGAACATGCTTGTCCGTTTTTTCCTCTAGAAATCAAGTAAGTTGAAACCCAAAATCCTCTTATGTATGTTCCATCTGCTGTATATCCAGAGGGAATTCTCACAAAAGAATCTCCAGTTTCATTTTCAATTACAAGTCCTTTGTTGACATTTCCTTTCAAAACATGAAATCCACTAGGAATTTCTACCTCAATCCGAAAGCCCTCAAAATTTTCGTAATATTTGTTAATCATGACACTTACCTCCTAAAGACTTCGTTCCAATACATAATTAGCTTTTGCTAATCGTATATATTATATAATATTACCCATATTTTGTCAACATAACATTTTGCCTTAAAACTTCTTATCACTAACCTTATTAAACACTCTTTCTGCATCTACTTGATTATATAAGGCCTCTTTTTTATGATAATAAAAAGCCCATTCTTTATCTCCATAAGAGAAATGCCACCATTCGCCATCATAAGGCGCAAATCCTTCATTTACCATTATGTTTCTAAGTAATTCTCTATTTTCTCTTTCTGTCTCCGTTATTTCATCTGAGATATAATAACATTTATTTGTATTATAATCTAGAATATCTGTACCATAATCTAACATTTTATTTTCTTGAGAATCATAAATTGCTACATCAACAGCTCCTCCAGTTGTATGCCCAGATACTTCTGGAACAGCAATTTTTTCATGAATATACTCTAACATCTCCATTTCATCATCAAACTTATCTTTAACTTTTTCTAAGATTTCGTTAAAAAACTTTTTTTGTTTTTTCATATCTCTATATCCAAAAGCAACTATCAACTTGTAATTAGGATATGAAAGCTTAAGTTTTTTTGCTACTTCTATTAACATATTATATACTGTTTTTCTTATAGCAATTTGTTGTCCATATTCAAGCATATTTCTGCTTTTTTGATACCTACCAAATACTAATTCATCTTCTAATGGAATTAAAACAAATTCCTCTTTATCTGTTTCTTTATTATAATCTTTTATAGTTAATAAATCCTTATATTTTACAAATGTATTATTCATTTTATATTATCCCTTTCTTAATTTTATTTTTACTTTAATTAGGGGAAGTAGATAACCTACTTCCCCATGATGAAACATAAAAAACTACAGTTCCTTTTCAAGATATATCTTTATATCTTCTTCAGGAACACCTGCGACTGTCCTTGGCATTTTATCAACACTCGTAACACCTTCAAGCAACTTAAATCCATGTTTTATAGCAATTCCATAAGACATAGATTTGCCTACTTGTAGTGTTTTCATGTAGACACGCTCAAATCCTTTTTCTTTAAGAATTTTAAGCATATACCGAATAAGCTCTGTACCAATTCCCTGATTTTGATATTCATTAAGAACTGCAAAATCAGAAAAATAAGCTACTTTTTCTGGATGCTCATAATAAATTGGATGGTGATCGGTACTCCTCATAGGTCGAAAAGTAATCAACCCCACACACTTATTATCAATATAATAACCATATACAAATCCAGTCGAGACTAAGTCATTATATTCTTCTACAAGAAGATCATCTGTCCAGTCTTCGTAGTAAGGTGCTCCACGGAAAACCTTGAATACATTGATAAAGTCATCAATCCTATCAGACCGAATAGCTGCAATTTCCCGTTTCATCTTTTTCTCCCTTCAAAAAGTATGGTTAATTAATTTCCAAGAAATACTCTTGCTTGTCAAAAACGACATCACCTGAAATAACAGCTTTTGTCACTTGATTATTTTCAAATGTAATTTCAGCTGTAATGGTTAGACCAGATGGTTGGAGAATATCAATTTTTTTGCTTTCTCCACTTTCATAAGCTTCAACCATACAAGTTGCAGTCGTACCAGAACCACAAGCCGTTTCATAGAAAAGAGTATTAATTGCTTTAACCCAAACAACAGGATTAATCTTAAGCTTAGGACCAATGTTCTCACAGAACATTACTCCAACTGCTTCACTTTCTTCCAAATGGTATTTATGAATAAACTCCATACCATATTGTTTAAGTAAACTGGTATCATTAAGATATCTCTTAGCAACTTCTGGTTTAATTACAACAGAAACCATTCCGTTCATCTTTACAATGAAAATTCCTGGTTCTTTTGTTGTAATTACATCCTTTCCGTGATAAAGAGGTATCTCACACCAAGCCTTTCCTCCATCGAAGACTCCCGCATTTATTAAGTCTTCTGAATTAACAATTATTTGCATTTCTCCTTTCTGTCCACCCAAGTACAGATATGCTGCACTTCTAGTTGCGTTACCACAAAACTCTCCTCCTGCCATTTGCAATTCAGGCTTTTTGTTTGGATCAACAAAACCTACTTGCTCAACATTAGAGTGCTTTGCCATAATTGCGTCATTGATTTTTTTCTTTTGTTCTGGAGTATAATCTGTACCATATACAAGTGCAGTATCATTACCTCCAGGAACAGCAATGACATATTTTACCTCATACTTGGCCTTGCTTGTCTCTTCCGTTTTCATTTTCTTTCTCCTTTCTTTTTGAAGACAAGTATAAATTTTTATACTTGTATAAGAAAATATGTATTTAAATTATATATGAAAATACTGAAAAAGTCAATATTCTTCTAACTTTTCTTGTTTTTATTTTTTAATTATATTATAATAATGCTAAAAGGAGGTTTTCTAATGTGGTCTTATATTACTTCTCAAATTTTAATAGTTATTGCTTATATAATATTAGGTATTGGTATGTCAAAAAAGAAATATTCTCAAATAATGACAACAACAATTATTTATAGCTCTTTAATGATTATACAATTTGCATTACTTGGTGCAATTATGGGACTTATTTCAAATTCTATCAATTTAATTCGTAATATTATTTTTAAATATAATGATAGTCACGGAAAAAAGTTAAGTAAAATCATTATAGCTTTCTTTTATTTTATAACTATATTACTTTTTATAATTTTCTATAATAACCCAATAGATATTTTTCCTTGTATTTTAGCTTTATTAGGCACTTATGCTTATTCGCATAATGATAATACCAAATTAGTACGTATTTGTACATTTATATGTTCACTTTGTTATATTGCTTATGCTATTTACTTCAAATCTTATTTGAACATCATTTGTGAATCATATCTAATTATTCAAACAATACGTGGTTATTTGAAATATGATAAACAGTCTTAGAGTTGACTGTTTGTCATATTTACTTTTTTATATTGTTTATAATATCTTCAAATTTCACAAGTTTTTGTTCTCCTGTAATCATATCTTTTAAAGTTACTTTTCCGGCTTTTATTTCATCTTCTCCCACTATTATTAAATATTTGATTTTTAATTTATTAGCATATTTTAATTTATTTTTTAGTTTCATATCCTCTGTAATTGTCTGCACATTAATACCAGCATTTCTTAAATTTGTTGCAATTTTGATTTCTGTTTCATAGTTATTATCTATAGAAACAACCATAACATCTGCAATTGTTTCATTATCTGCATTTATTATATTATTATCCTCTAATTGGAAAAATAACCTTGAAAGCCCAATAGATATTCCTACACCTGGTAACTTTTTATCTGTATAAAATTCCGCAAGATTATCATATCTTCCACCTGAACAAATACTTCCTAAATTTCTATATTTATTTAAGAACGTTTCGTATACTGTCCCTGTATAATAATCTAATCCTCTAGCTATTGTTAAATCTACTGTATAATAATTATCTGGCACATTAAATAATTTTATATATTTAAGAACTTCTTTTAGTTCTTTTAATCCTAAAAGAAATATTTCATCTTTTATACATAAATTATCTAATTGTTCTAATTTACTTTCTGTATCTCCTTCTATCTTTATAAATTTCATAATTATATCTACTTTTTTTGCATCTTTTACCAATTCAAGTAACTGTTCTTTTACTTCATTACTTCCTATTTTTTCAATTTTGTCAATAATCCTCAATATTTCTTCTGAAGAATCTGATAAATTTATACTACTAAACAATCCATTTAATATTTTTCTATTATTAATACAAATTGTAAATTCATCAAATCCTAAATTTTTAAAAGTATTATAAATAATGCTAGGTATTTCTGCATCATTTAATATACTTAATTTTCCATCTCCTATTATATCAACATCGCATTGGTAAAACTCTCTGTATCTACCTCTTTGTGGTTTTTCTCCTCTATATACTTTTCCAATTTGATATCTTTTAAATGGGAAACTTAATTTGTTATAATATTGAGAAACATATTTTGCTAAAGGCACTGTTAAATCAAATCTTAATGCTAAATCATTATCACCTTTACTAAATCTATACACTTGTTTTTCTGTTTCTCCTCCTGCTTTTGCTAACAATACTTTAGCATCTTCTATAATCGGAGTATCTAGTGGCAAAAAGCCATATTGTTCATATGTTTTTTGTATTGTTTCTTTCATTTTATTAAATAATATTTGTTCATTTGGTAACAATTCCATAAAACCAGGTAATGTCCTTGGTTCAACTTTTTCAATCTTCTTTTCCATTTCTTACCTCCTAATTTTCAAATATAATTGATTTAAAATTACTCTAATAATCTCCTCTTTGGTGAAATTCCTTTTTATTTCCTTCTTTCCTATGTCTTTCTATGAGTTTATTTTCAATATCTTCAAGCTTAACATTCTTTTTGAACATTAGTACTAAAGTATGATATACTAAATCTGATATTTCTCCAATTAATTCTTCTTTACTTTCATTTTTTGCGGCAATAACAGTTTCAGTTGCTTCCTCACCTATTTTTTTACATATTTTATCAATTCCTTCATTTAATAAATAATTAGTATATGATTTTTCTTTTGGGTTCTTGTCTCTATCTACTATTTGTTCATATACATCTTGCAATATATTTATATCTTTACTTTTAGCAGGTATAATTTCATTAAAAAAGCATGAATATTCTCCAGTATGACAAGCAACCCCAATTTGTTCAACAAGAATTAAAATAGTATCTTTATCGCAATCTAAATACATACCTTTTATATTTTGAAAATGTCCAGAAGTTTCTCCTTTGTGCCACAGACATTGTCTACTTCTTGAATAGAAACAAGTTTGCTTATTTTTTAACATATAATTGTAACTTTCTTCATTTACATATGCAAGCATTAAAACTTCTTTTGTTTTATAATCTTGTATAATTGCTGGAATTAATTTATTATTTTTAAAGTCTGATTTCATATTAATTGTTCACCTCCTTTTTATCTATTATTTTTTAATCAATTATCAATTTTGCTTCGTTCTAAAGAATCAATTAATTTTAGAATTTCTTCTTTTTTATATTTTAAACTTACTTTGTTTACTATTAGTTTTGTACTAACGTCACATATATTCTCTATTATTTCTAAGCCATTAGCTCTTATTGTACTCCCTGTTTCCACAATGTCAATAATAGCATCAGTTAAGCCTACTACAGGACCTAATTCAACTGAACCTTCAAGCTTTATAATTTCAACATCTTGTTTTTTATTTTTGAAATATGTTTTTGCTATATTAGGATATTTAGTTGCAATTATCTTTCTTCTATTAAACTTTTTGTTTTTATATTCTGGATAACTACATATGGCAAAAGTACATTTACCTATTTCTAAATCCAACATTTCATAATAGTCTTTGTATTCGTTCTCCATTAATGTATCACTTCCCACAATTCCTATATCAACAATTCTATGTTCAACAAAAGTAATTACATCATTTGCTTTTGCAAAAATCATTTCTATTCCATCTTTAGTTTTAATTTTTAATTCTCTTTTTTTATTTATGATAGGCTCTATATCATAATTTGCCTTTTTTAATAGTTCACAAACTTGTTTTTCTATACGCCCTTTTGTTATTGCAATTTTAACCATTTTTTTCACCTGCTCTTTCTATTGCTTTTAGTATGTTATCTAAATAATAAGCCATACCAATTGCTGGTGTTTCTTTTCCAAAACTTCCATATAATGCATCATATCTTCCTCCACTAATAATAGCTTCTGAAGAATATTGACTATATACCTTAAAAACTATTCCTGTATAATACTCCATATTTGGTACAAATGCTAAATCAAATAAATCTTGATTTTTCATATTCATTTTTTCATAAAGTGTTTTTAATTCATTCATACTATCAAGTAACTCTTTATCATGTATTGTTGACATTATTTGAATTAGCATATCAATATCTCCATTTAATCTTGGTAACTTTACTATAAATTCTCCTAATTTTTGTTCTATATTTCTTTCTTCTACAAAATTTTTAAGTCCGCTTATATTTTTTTGCAATATTAAATTTGAAAAAGTCTCCTTATCTCCCACTAATTCACACAATCTTTTATAAAGGCTTGCCGAGCCTAGTTCAATTTTTAAATCTTTTAAACCAAATATAGGTAATGATTTTTGCATTATAGATAAACTTTCTATTTCTCCTTCAATTCCTTTTTTTCCTATTAATTCAAAACCAGCCTGATAAATTTCACTACTTTTACCTTTATGTTGTCTTTCTTTTCTATATATTTTTCCAAAATAACAATATCTCGCTATTTTGTTTATCTGTTGTGATACATAATGTCTTGCAATAGGAATAGTAAAATCCCATCTTAAAGCAATATCTTTGCCATCTTTACTAACATATTTAAACAATGTACTTTCATCTATATTTTTATATATACTTTTATATAATTCAACATATTCAAATGTTGGCACTATCGTCTCAGCATAATTTTCTTTATATAATAACTCCCTTAATTTCCCTTCAATTTCTCTCAATTTACTAACATTTTCAATAATTATACCATTACTTTCTTCTGGTATTGCAAACTTAAATGTTTCCATTTCTTAACTCCCTTCACAAAAAAAGTTATATGAATAAATAAATTTTATTTTATTATTTACCCATATAACTTTTATAATTTTAATATTTATTATTAATTTATATAGGCACACCAATCTAACTTGTGCCTATTTCAATTTAGACACAAGTATAAAAATGATGATGCACTTTATTAATATTAATAATAAAACTCATTTTTATCTTCTCCTTAACTTTTTTATATAATACCCGATAATTTAAAAAATGTCAAGTGTTTATTTAATTTTTATTTTTAGTAAAATTTCACTTAATTATCTTTGATTATACAATTATCTAGATTTACACCATAATATAAAAATTTCTATTTTCTTTGTTTTTATTTAAATAGCTACACTTCAAAAACTATTTTTTATATTTATTCTAATTTTTATAATTGATTCTATCGATGTCATATCTAAAATATAATCCATCCAATTTAATATTATAAAAATCTTCTATTATATCTTTCTTTACTTTTTTGAAATCTTTTCCTATCCTTCTTAAAGCAAATACTCTGCCTCCTGACGGATATAATATACCATTCCTAGATATAATATGTTCACCAATAATATCTGTATCGCTTTTTACTTTATCTAAATTTAGTACTGGCTCCTTATAGTTGCTTCTCTCTACTTCAGGATATCCAGCCGAAAAGCCATACATTGCTATTGAGACACCATCTTTTTTCCAAAAATCATCTATTTCTTCTACATTTTCATAGTAAGTATTAATTAAATCAATCAGATTTTTTTCTAATAATCCAGTCAATGCTAACCATTCTGGATTTCCTGTACGTGTGTTATACTCTAACACATATGGAACACCAGTTTCTGTAACCATTACTCCTATATATAAGATATAATTATATTCTATTTTTTCTTTAATAAATCCTTTTATTGTTGGTTCTATAATATCTTTTCTTAACTTTTTCATCAAATCATCTGGACAAGGTTTTCCTTCTGCTACTGATACAGTCCCAGCTGTCATTGGACCTTCATCATTTGGGTATTTTTTTTTGTGATCCTGTACCATAGGTAATACACTATATTTATCATTGTTTATCAATACATGCACAGATAATTCATACCCTTTAATTTTTTTTTCTATTATTAATTTGCAATTCTTAGTAAGGCTAAATAATCTATGTATATCCTCAATAGCTCCTTCTAGACTTTCTGGAACTGCTGTTCTGGCAAAAGAATTTTTTGAAAATTGATCAACTTTCAAAACATATCCATATCTTGACTTATTCCAATTATCTATTATATATTCAATAGCTTGTTTTTCGCTATTAGCTATATAATAATCTGGTGTTTTTATATTATTCCTTTTCATAAATTCTTTTGCATATTCTTTACAAGTTTCTAATCTTGCTACTTCTTTAGTAATTCCAAAAACTTTATATCCATTTTTTCTAAATATTTCCGTTGCTCCTTCAGAAAGATCTGCTCTATTACTTATTATTACTAAATCTGGTTTATATTCTTTTGCAAATAATAAAGCTTCGTTAATATTTTTTATTACTTTAACATTATTATATTTTTCCATTAAGGCATTTTCATTCTTTATCAATGAAAAAATTTCTGTTTCTTTAGTTTTCATAAATTCTATATGATTCACATGATCTCTGCCATTTCCTTGCCCATATAATAATATCTTTTTATATTTCATATATTATTCACCTTCCTTAAATGGTGGATACTCATCATCTAGCCAAATAACAGGAGGACCATTTCTTAATTCTTCTTCATTCCTTATAAATAAACCATCAAAATACATTTTTTTACCATCAGTTAAATCTACATGAAAAATTATTGGTAAAGTAATTTCTTCAGGTTCAGAAAAGTCCTCAGGTTTAGCAATTTTTATATATTCTATTGAAAAATATTTTAAAGGTTCTTTTGTTAGTTCATTTCTTATTATCTCTTTTATTTTACTTGCTCTTGTCTCTCCTTCTAATAAAGTTTCTCTTCCTTTTTCACAAGCATCATTTAGTCTTTTAAATTCTTTTATCTTTTTCTCAGGTAAATCCATTAGTCTTGAAGATATTGCAATTCCACTTTTGTATCTTACACATGGCACTTCTCTTACAATAATATCATCTTGAAACAAATCTTTTAGTGCTCTTTCAACAAGTATAGTTTGTCCTATATCCTTTAATCCCCAATATGTTCTTGTAGGTCTCGTAAACAATATCCATCTAACACTCATTGTTATCATACCTTTAAATAAGTATGGTTGTGCTGTTCCATTTAATCTTTTATAACACTCTCCTTGATCTAGATATGTTATAAAATCTTTTGGATATATTTCTTCTGTTTTAGGGCATATTATATGTGTTGCTCCATGTTTTTCAGCAAATTCACAATCTTTTTTTATGTCATATTCATATTTTGTTCCTGGTGCTAATTGTGCAACATTTGGATAAATACTAATAACTGTGCAATCATTTTCTTTAGCCGACATTTCTATTAATTTTCCATGTCCTATATGTAATGCTCCTAGTGTATGTATAGAACCAATGGTTTTTCCTTCTTTATGTAATTTTTTTAATCCTTCTTTTGCTTCTTTTAACGAATTCCATATAACTGCTGCCATTTTCATTCCACCTTTCTTATTTTAATTATCTTTCATCTAATTCACTATCTTCTGTTTCTTTATTAAATTCTTTTTCTTTTTTAGTTGGAGATTTTATAGTTATTACTTCATCTGAATTTATTGATTTTATTCTTATATCTCCTCCATTTTCCTCATTAGCTCCTATAACAACAAAGTGAGAATAATCCTTTTGAGCTTTTTTTATCATCTTTCCTATATTTTTTGCTATACCTTTATAAGCTACATTTTCTTCCATATCACCTAACTTTTTCATAACCTGTAATACAAAATCATTAGAAGCATCTATATTATATACTGCTATTTTTCTTTTTGCTTCTTCAATATTTAGATTTTGACTATTTCTTTCAATAGCTTCGACACCTGAAGCTACACTCCAAAAATTTCTTATTTTATTATTCCATCTATGTGCATATTTTGTATATTCTCCTCCATCACCTAGTGCAATATTATCTAATGTTCTAAATCTTAAAGCAAATCTATCTATTGTTTCTATACTATGTAAATCTGCAGGATCAAAATAAACATCTACTCCATTAAAATAATTTAAAGCCTCTCCCATTTTATATAAATCCATATACTCTTCTGGTAAATTAAGTTTATTGTCCTTTTTATCCTTATACCTTATAATTCTTGGTTTTTCATTAAATAATTCTATCATTTCCTTACATTTGTTTTCGTCTGTTATGAATTGTTTAAATATTTCAATTCTTTCATCTTTAGATGCAAATTGTAGTCTATGAATTACAATTGGAAGTTCCTCTTGTGAAATATATTGTCCTAATACTGCCCTCAATGCTTTATAATCATTTATATGTATCTTCGTTTTTATTCCACAATTTGAAAATAGGTCAGTCATTGACTTAGCTAGTTGTACCAAATTTATATCTATTTCTTCATAATCTGTTGGCTTTTCATTTATCAATGAATATCCTAATTGTGTAAAATATCTATTATGACTATTTCTATATCTAAATAAAGGAGCAACAAAAGCTATCCTTTGTGCCTCCCCATTGCTGTCTACAACATATCTTCTAAAAACTGAAGGGGTTGAATCACATGACAATGTTAATGATTTACCAGATTTACTGTTTAATGTATATGTTTTTCCTTTAGCAGTATTAGCACCTCTTATAAAAGTTGAAGTATATCCAAGAGGTGAATATTTTTGTAATTTACACCCTATTCTTTTACCACTTTGAGCATGAAAATCCAAAATTTTCCTTTCCCTTTTTATCCATTCTTCTTCTCTATCATGCATACCATGTGGCAATCTTAAATACTCATCATTATCAGACATATTTTCACTTCCTTTTTATTTTAATAAATTACTAACTTACTTCAGTATTCTTTGATTTTTTTCTATTTTGCATAATATATAGACTAACTGATACTATAATACATGCTCCTACAACATATTTTCTCATATTTCCCATTGTTGTCCATAAATTCATAACTCCCATAGGAATAACAAAAATCCAACAAATCATAGCTATTAGAGAAATTACAGTTCCCCATTTTTTGTTCAATACTTTTTGCATTCCTACTATAGCAGTATCCGCTGTAGTTAATGCCACACATAAAACAACTAGTACAAAGATTATATTCATTATTCCATTAAATTTAAACATACCTAGAAGTCCCACTAATATCATATATAATCCAAATAATAAGCCAGCCCAATAGTGTGCTTTCATTTTATTTTCTTTTTTTAGTTTCTCTGCCATCTGCCAATTTCTTAAGCACATAATAGGTCCAGAAAATAATATTATACATGAATTTAAAGCCCATGAAATTTCACTTTTATTAGTTAAGTTAACTATATTATATGTCTCAACATTCCCTATAAAACCACATATTAACAACACAACAAGTAACACATAACATAAATACCATAAAGGATTATCAAAAACAATACTTCTAATTAATGCATTTTTGTATAAAGCTATTGTCATTATTAATATCATTATTATTGTAATTATCTTTGATGCAAAATCTGATACAAATTCGAGATTTCCTAAATATTGATAAATAGAATTCATCTGAATCCATAAACAGAAAATATTTACAATTATCGTAAATAAACTTACTATTTTTGAATTAACTACCTTTTCTAAATTTGGTATTCTATATGCAATTAACCCAAATAATGGTAATGCTAATGAATTTGCTATTGCCCAAATAGCAAATGGTATTAAACCTTTAGTTTGTATTGTTTCCATCCCTACTACTAGAGATGTTCCCCAAGCCCAACTAGCAGCTAAAGACATCGCATATGCCAAAGTTGTATTTCCTTTTAATAACTTTTCCATAATTTATAATCCGTTAAAACTTACGAATTATTCCCCCTTTCTATTATTTATTCTTATTTCAATTTTTTTATCATTTGCAATTATATTTGCACTTTCCCCTATTGGAAAAGTAAAAATCGGTGTTGTATGTCCAAAATTAGCATTAATAATTACTGGAATATTTTGTAATTCTTTTTTAGTATTTAAAATTATTTTCCATTTTTCTTCATTCATATTAGAAACTTTTTCAGATCTCCCAATTACTAATCCTTTAATTTTTTTCCCTTTTGCACAATGTAATAATGATTGTAAATTTCTATCAAATTCTTTTATAAACGCATCTCCTGTTTCTCCATCATCTTCAATAAATAAAATAGAATTGTCTAAATTTGGCATATACTCTGTTCCTTGTAATAAATTTAATGTACATAAATTGCCACCTATAATCCTTCCACTTGCCTCACCATAATTTAATGCTTTCATTCCTTCATTATTAAAGAACTCTCTTTTTTCTTGGTTTTTCATCCATTTATCATTACTCCATTGATTTGATGGAATAATTAACAATTTCTCTTCATTACTCATAAATATTTTGTTAAAATATTCTAATGAGTATTCAAATCCATATTTCATTCCAAAACTAAAAAATTGGACACCTAAATATGTTACCATCCCTGTTTTTGCATATATTGCATTAACTAAAGCTGTTATGTCAGAAAATCCACAAATAATTTTAGGATTTTGTTTTATTAAGTCATAATCTAAATAATCTAATATTTGATTTACATTATACCCCCCTGTCGCTGTAATAATTGCTTTAACATTTTTATCTATAAAAGCTTCATGTATATCTTCTACTCTATCAGATATACTAGCGCATTTCAATTCTTCTGTTTGGTATTTCATTACATTTTTTCCAAATGTTACTTTTAACCCATCTTTTTCCAATCTTCGTTTTGCTATTCTTATGACATCATCTTTTAAAACTTTCATACTTCTAGATGGTGCAATTATTCTTACTTCATCTCCAATTTTCAATTTTTTTGGAACAATATTCTCCATATTTACTAACATTCCTTTCTTCGCCTTCGTTTCACTTCGTCTACGAAAGGCACAAAATTTAATTAAAAATTGATTAATTAACATAAATTTGTTATAATCTATTTAGATGTATAGATAGACTGAAGAGCACGGCGGAGGGAGTGGCGAAAAATTACCACGTAATTTTATCCCGCATATTTATATGTGACGTGTACCTTTTAAGCACAAACAAGTGTAACATATCCTTATTTAATAAGGTGGAGTACGTAAACTTATATTTGTTTTTAACAAATTCCGTTAATCTAGCTTGGTACACATAGTAAATGTCTATACACCTTTTATATTGATTTAATATTTATTGCAAACAAACGTTCTTGTGCTCAATTACGTTTATTTTCTATGGATTTCTTTTTCTTTTATTTTTCAAACTTTTCACTCCTTAAAAGCAATTACATTATAGCACTTATTTTTTTACTTGTAAATATTTTATGTTTATTTATTAGTATAAATTTGGAAAATTAACTATAACTTTATAAAATACTAATTAAATAAAATTTTTTATCATACAAAAAGATAGAACCTCCTAAACAAACTAGGAAGTTCTATCTTTTCATGAAGATCATTAATAATTATGATCTAGCACATCTTTCATGAGTCGACTATGGCAGATTTAATTCCTTCATAATCGTTCATATGAAACTCAGTCTCTTCGCCATTACTCATGTTACGAAGTTTGACTTTTTGAGCTTGGATTTCATTCTCTCCGAGAATTATAACGTATGGAACATTTATCGCATTTGCATAAGACATACTCTTCTTTAGCTTTTGCGATTTCTTTTCCATTTCCGTTCTTACGCCAATTTTGCGCATTTGTGATGTGAACTTAAATGAGTCAATTTCAGTTCCCAGAGGAATTACGAATAGATCGACACTCGAAATATTCTTGTTGGTGTCTTTAAGCATGAGGATTTCATAAATAACATCCAGCCCAAAAGACATTCCAACTGCAGGATATTCCTTACCATCATCAATAAATGTGGTAATAATTTTGTCGTATCTTCCGCCTCCTCCAATACTGATATTAAAATCTTTCCCATTAATATTGCGACTTTTGAGAAAGACTTCCCATACCGTCCCAGTATAAATATCTATACCACGAGCAAGGTATGGTGCAAACTTCATCTTTTGCACAGCCTCAGTACCACTAAGATACTTATATAGCTCCTCAATCTCGGAAAGTCCCTCATCAATTAGCTCGTCACTATATGAACTTAGCTTCTCTTTGAGAGTTTGAAAATCCGACTGCAAGATATTTCTTAGCTCATCCACTTTTTCTGTGGAAATCCCCAAAGAAGCAAACTCAGCTTTCAGCTCATCATCTGTGAGTTTAGCAAACTTGTCAATCAGCATAATTGACTTTCGAAGCATATCTTCTGAAACATCACCAAAAACACTTTTGATAATGCCACTTAGTAGCTTACGATTATTAAACTCAATCTCAATATCAAGACCAAGCTTATCGTAAGCTTCACTTGTCATCTGCATATACTCCGCTTCAGCAAGCATGCTCTTTACACCGACAACATCAACATCACACTGCGTAAATTCACGATTTCTTCCTACCTTAACAGGTCCATCGCGAAACACCTTTCCAATCTCATAACGCTTGAATGGAAGTGTAATGTTAGGATTTGAACTAATTAGTTTCGAGAATGTAATGGTCAGATCGTACCGAAGTCCAAGCTCCCTTTTTCCTCGATCACTCAACCTATACATCTCATTCAGAATATCTGCACCTTCCGAATACTTAGATGCAAGCAAATCATACATACAAAGAATTGGAGTTTCGATTGGTGCAAAACCATACTTCACGAAAACACTTTGCAGCTCACTCTTGATCCTTTCTCTTATAATTTGCTTTTCTGGCAAATAATCGTACGTCCCTTTCAGATTTTCAAACTTCCTACCCATGATGTTCTCCCTTCTCTTGAAAGACGTCCATTTAGAAAGTTCATTTTGAACTTTCTAGTACAAAATGTACTATGAAACAATTATACTACTTTTTGTAATTTTTGTCAATTATGTAAATTTTAAAAATTATGCAAAAATTCTTCATATTTTTATACTACTTAATTATTTCTAAATCAAATTAAAAATGATATTTTTTCATATAATAACTTTTTCTTATTCTATTATATACATAATTTAATTTTTCTACTCATACCAAATTGCTCTAGAAAATTGTATTTTATTTTCACTATATAACTTTAATAAATAATCATTAACAATATATCCATTTATTATATATTCTGGTCCTCCAAATTTAAATAATAATAGTAATAAAATACATATAATATCATTTACCTTTCCTTTAAAAAGCATAAATACATTTTCTTTGTCATCCGATATACCTTCTTCTTTAAAAGTAGGATAAAATAATGAAGTTTTTATATTTTCAGTATGGTATATTAACCATCCATCCAATGAAAATATTATATCAGGTAAATCCTCTTTAGTAAATTTTCCTTCTTTTACTTCTTTATCAATAAATTCCAATGTTTTTTCTATATCACTTGATTTTCCTGAAAATATTATAAATGGAATTTTTTTATATTTTCCTTTTAAATCAAGTCTATCAATATTTGGCATTGAAATATTTCTTGTCAATTTTTTTACCGATTGACTTTGTTTCAATCCTCTATATAATTCTCCCTTTTCACTAAGAGTGGAAATGTCTGGTTTTACTTCTATTGCAGCATACACACCTTCTGCAATTATTATTTCTGGTCGCATAGGTGTCTTTAAATATGGATGATTAGGTGTCATTATTACACAATCAATTGAATTGCTTATATTATTATAATCAAATATCTCTCCCCTTTTAATTCTATATCCATTTGGGAGAAAGCTTAAAAAGAATTCCGTAACACATTGTTCTTTTCTGTCTGATGTTGCTAAACGAGCTTTTTTAAAAGTGTCTTTTGTTTCACCAAATTTTAAATTAAAATCATCTATATATTCCATAATAGCTTCATATATTGGATTTTTTACTTTATTTACTTTTATAATCTTTTCTATTCCTTTTTTCATACTTCCTCCATTTTATTCTTCGCTCTGCTCTTATAAACATTAGCTTGATTTCTACATTGTGGACTACAGTATTCAGCTTTTAAGTTTTGAGAAGCAAATGGTTTGCCACAATGTTTACACATCTTAACTGTTTTTCTTTTAGTAGTTTCATTTAAAGCAAACATTGTATCTATTGCAAGTTTTAAAGAATTAAAATTCCATTCTAAAACAGGCTTATCTTCTTTGTTCTTTCCCATTAATATTTTACAAGCAATTTTTGATGGATTAAATTCTTTTATTCTAGTATCATATATCTGCTTTGTATATGCATCTTGTGCTTTACTATAATTTTCTATTGCTTCAAATGTCAAATACAATGTTCTAGCATAATGCATTATCCAAACTAAACACTCAGAATATGCTCTTGAAAAAACAACTGCATACTCTGCTGGTCTATCTATAAGAGCAAGTGGATTCATTTCGTTTTCAACTGATAAATCTAAAATCTCTCCTCTTGCATTTTTTTTCATAACAACTTTTTGTTTCTTTTTACACTTTAAAAATAATTCTATGTATTCATCTGTTGGTAATGTTTCTTTTTCGCTAACCAAATTACCACTTGGTAAATAAATTCTATTTTGCTTAACAATATCAGTATTTAATGGTAAATATGTTAATTCTCCTAATAAACCATACTTTTCTACAAACTCCATAATCTTTTTATTAGATTCTTCTATATCATTTTTATCAACACATCTACCTATCATTAAAATATCTACTAATATATCATCTGCTAAATCAAATGGATCATACATAATAATCTTAGAATTTTCTTTTGGCGTAATATAGTATTTTTCTTCTATTTCTTTTATTTCATAACCATCATATCTAAACCAAAAAGTCCTGAAATTTCTTTCATTATCTTTTCTCATTTTCACTCTCCTAAAAATTTTTTAAAAAGTTTTCTGTAATACTTGACAAATACGAACTATTACTTTATAATGTAATCACTACTTAATAGTAATTATTACATTTACTAATTGCTAAATGCAATTAAGATATTACTATTATATAGTTTTTATAGATAATAGTCAAGTTTTGTTTGAGAATTTTAACAAAAACCCTAGAGGCTTTTTGTATCTAAAAATCAACAAACAAAAATACAACCAAAAGAAAGGAGTATATTTTATGAGCAAGAAAGAAACAATTTTAGATTTATACTTTAATAAACACTTAAAACAAAAAGAAATTGCAAATCAAGTTGGAACATCTCAGCAATATATCTCTAAAATTATAAAGACTGATGAAAGATATGAAAAAGAAAAAAGTTCTAGAAAATCTATTAATGCAGAGAAAAGAAAAATTGCACAAGCAGAATATCAAAAAAATTATGTTAGAACTAAGAAGAGTGATATTGCTTATGAAGAATTACTAGCTATTCATGCACAAGATGCAATGGAACTTTCATATAATTCTTATCATCTTTCAGATTATGACTGTAAAAAAGCTAATTCTAGTGTTTATGAATATGACAGTAAGAAAAATCAATATGTTATGATAAAAGGTATTGTTTCATCTCTTGATTTACCAAGAAGAGTTAGCACAAAAGTTTTTTAAGAAAAAACATTAAGAGATTAACCTCTTTAAATACACAATAACCAGTACATAGTTTAAAGTTTTTATTTTAGCTATTGTGAATTTTAAAAAAGGAGGTTAAGTATATGGATTTAGAAAAAGTAATGTTTAGTAACTATAAAGATGTAGTTACAGTTGAACAATTAGCAGAAATGCTAGATATTGGACTTACTCTTGCTTATAGGTTGGTAAGGCAAAAGACTATTAAATCTATAAAAGTTGGTAGAGAATATAAAATTCCTAAACAGTTCGTAATTAATTATTTAATTGGAAAGAATGTTTAGGCTATTTTTATATTTACTACAAAAAGATCAATAGTAAATTAAATTAGTCTGTTACATCGGAAAGGAGTTATAATTGGTAACAGAAAATTTACAAATAAACAAAGTATCTGTAAGTTGTTTACAAATTAAAAACGGAATTTATCAAGCTGTTTTAGAATACTATGATGAAAATGGGAAAAGACATCAGCCTTGGCGTTCTACAAAATTAAAAGTAAGAGGAAATAAAAAACAAGCATTAGCTGTTGCAGAAAAGATACGAGCAAAACTTGAAGAAGAATTACAGTTAAAGTCATTAGACAATACGAAAAATAATTTAAATACAAATTCCACTTCTGATATTCTATTTATAGAGTATCTTTTTTATTGGCTAAAAACAGTTCAGCACACATTAGAAAATACAACTTTTACTTCTTATAGGCAACTATGTAATCATCATATAAAAAGGTATTTTACAGAAAATCCTATAAAGTTAAAAGATTTAGAGCCTATTCATATTCAAAACTTTTATACTGAATTGATGGGGAAATATAATCTTACTGCAAATACAGTTATACATCATCATGCAATTATAAGAAAATGTTTAGATTATGCTTTTAAAATGAATATTATTGTAAGTAATCCAGCTGATAAAGTTCAAAGACCTAAAAAGGCTCAATTTATAGGTAGTTTCTATAACGAAACGGAATTAAATAAACTATTTGAAATATCTAAAGGAGATCCATTAGAACTCATTATTTTAATTACTGCTTTTTATGGATTAAGAAGAAGTGAAGTTTTAGGTTTACAATGGGATTCTTTTGATTTTAAAAATAAAACAATTACTATAAAACATACAATTACAATAACTAATACAAATGGTGATAATAGAAAAATTGAAGGCAAAGATAGAACAAAAAATAAATCTAGTTATAGAACACTACCCTTATTTGATGATATAGCGACTATGCTTTTAGATATTAAAGAAAAACAGAAATCTTTTCAAAAAGCTTTTGGAAATAGCTATAATAAAAAATATCTAAATTATGTTTTTGTAAAACCAGATGGAAATATTATAAGACCTGATTATGTTACAGAACATTTTGGTATTTTACTAAGAAAAAATAATATGAGGCATATTCGTTTTCATGACTTAAGACATTCTTGTGCAAGCCTACTACTTGCTAAAGGTATTCCTATGAAATCAATTCAAGAATGGCTTGGTCATTCTAATTTTTCTACTACTGCAAACTTATATGCACATTTAGATACTAACTCTAAAAAGATTTCTGCAAATGCTTTAGAAAATGCTTTAAAATTTACAGCTACAAATAAAAAAGAAAATGAAGAAACTATATCTTCATCTTCACAAAAATAAATATTTATGGTGCAGGTGGTGGGGGTCGAACCCACACGAATGTTACTTCGCAGGATTTTGAGTCCTGTGCGTCTGCCAATTCCGCCACACCTGCATATTTGATTAAATTTACATTTATGTTAGATATTTGTTAGATGTTTTGATATTTTTAAACTCTAACAAATATCTAAACATTAGTATTTTCAATATTTATAGGATTTATATATTTAAAAATCCATTTAGATTTTGAGTCCAGTGCGTCTACCAATTCCGCCACATCGGCATGTAGGTTTACTTTAGTTTAGTAAACCTATTTTCTAATACATATTACCATATTTTTAATGCATTGTCTAGTTTTTTTCAGTATCAAATTCAAAAACATTAATAGTTTTTATCTCAGTTTTAGAAAAATCATCATTTTCGTCTTCAAATTTCAATATTTTAAACTTAGTTTTATTAACTAATTTTAGATCTAATTTAGAAACATCTACCAATATATTTGTTGATAAATCTTGCCCTACTGGAAGGGTTTTATTTTGGTTATCAAAGAAAATACAATTTGTATAACTTACAGCATTTGTACCTTCTAACAAATTCAATTTATAAAAATTAATTACATTCTCATCACATTTAATAGCTCTTTTCATCTCATTTTCTGGATTTATATCAAATATATTAATTTTTCTATCATCTATCTTATCTCCAATAATTGCTTTATATACTTGCACATCTTCTGGAATAACTACTTTTTCTAAAGAATTCTTAATATTATTAATAATGTTTTCTAAAGACAATTTAAAACCTATCTGTTTAGTATTTTTATTAATTTCTAATATATTAAATTTATCTTTAGGAAGTTCTCTATGTTTTTTATTCTTTATCTTTGATACCTTTGTTGTATCATTAAGCATTCCACCAAAAATATCAAATTCCTCATCTTCAAAAAGTGTTTTTTCTTCCACCGCTTCTTTCTTTATATCTTTTAAATAATTTTCAATATCTTTTGGTTGAAATTCATTTATTTTTATTTTATTTAACAAAGGTAATATATTTGTCGTTGTTATATATATACTATCAGTCTCCTCTTTAGTTAAATTCTTTCTTTGCATTTTATCTATAGTCTTTCCAAACTTTTCTAAATCTTCTATATAGTCAAATGTTTTAGTTATTTTCTTTACAACATTTACTTCCTCTTCTTCTCCTTCTGGAAGAGAACTCATTTCGTCTTTATTACTATATTTCCAAAATTCAAATATACTCTTCTTATGTCTATCTATTTCAGCAATATATGCAGTAGCATTTTCTATCTTTTTTTGCATATTCTTATTTTTCAATTTTAGACTATTAATATCCATTGTAATATTTTTAAGTTCAGTTTCCTTTTTATCAATTTCTTTGTACAAAGAAAGTAGTTCTTCTATATTATAATTTTCTTTCTTTTTTCTTCTTTTTGGTAATTCTTCCATTTCATCATCATCTTGAAATTCTAATTTTTCTTCTGCTTTATCATTTTCGATTTTATTTTTATTTTTCTTTTTACTATATTTAAAATAATATTTAAATCTACCAAAAAAAGTTTTCTTACACTCTAAAAATGTCGAAATTTGTTTTTCTTTTGCTAAATATTCTATTTCTTGTGATGCTATTTCAACTTTTAATTCTTTTAATCTCTTATTTCCTTTATTAATCAATTCATCTGTCTCTTGTTCCTTATCTTGCCCCAAAGAATATTCATTATTTATCCATTCTATTATATTTCCATACTCTATTTTTCTATCTTGTGTATAAAACTCTATTTCCCCATTTTTACCAATATCAGTTCTAAATTCAAAATAATGAGGTATTTCAGTTTGTAGAATAAACATTGCTTTTAACAATTTATAAAATTCCGTTGCTTCTTCTTTTGAATTTAATTGTACCTTATATGGACTTTTTATTTTCTGATATACCTCTGTTTCTCCAATTATTTGTACACTTAGATTATCACTTTTATCATATACTTCATATATTAATGGCCAATCTTTTGTAAATAACCACAAATAATTTTCTAAATCTTCAAATTCTGATTTTTTAAAAAATTCACTTGTATAATCTACATTTCTAATTGGTACAAATATTTTTCCAGTTCTTCTTTTTTCTAATTGTTTTTTTAATAAATAGAAAAATGTTGAATAATCCGAATCTTCTGTCGGTACTAACATAAAATATTTATCCGTATTTTCTGAGTAATATATTTGCCATAAATAGTTATTTTGGTACTTTACTTTAAATGGAATCTTTTTATTTAAATTGCTTTGTTCTTCTTCTATTTTTTCAACTTCTTCTATTTTAAAGTCATTTAGCATTTTTAGAAATGTAGTATGTTTCATAATATTTTCTTCAGACTTGCTATCTAAATAATCTGCAAGTGGACTTGCTTTTTTATATTTTTCTTCTATTTCATCTAATCTATTTGTTGGAGAAAGTAATATCTGTATATCTTTTATTGGTACATATCTATATTGTTTATATTGGTTTTCATCATAAAATTTAGGAACTCTAAATTCTAAATTTTCAAATTGTTTAATACTTTTTGGTATTTTTTCTAAATCTAATCCCAAATATTCTAATTTTTCTTTTATTGTTTCATTAGTTTTTTCTACTGTTTTTTTAGGCACAGCTTTTTTCTCCCTTCTTTTATTTTATTATTTCATAAAAATTCTTAAACTCATAACCTTTATCTCTCAAATTTGTAATTATTTGTGGTAAAGCATCTGCTGTTACAGTTTTTAGCGGTGAATCATGCATTAATACTACTATACTATTTTTATTTTCTGTTGTTTCATTTATTCTTTGTATTTCAAAATCAACTGACAAATTATTTGTTTCTCCATCACCATTTAATGCATTCCAATCCACATGCACTATATTATTTTGCATAAGTAAATCATTTGCTTGTTTTTTTATTTCTGCATATGTTCCTCCTGCCAATCCCCCAGGAAATCTAAACAGGTGTGAATTATATTCATTTTCTCCGAATTGCTTTTTTAACTTCTTCATTACAACTATTAAATTCATCTAAAACAGCCTGAGGTGAACTATAAATATTGGAATACACATGTGAATATCCATGATTTGCTATAAAATGTCCTTCATCATACATTCTTTTTACTAATTCTGGCTTCTTTTTAACATTTGAACCTAATACAAAGAATGTAGCTTTTATATTTTCTTGCTTTAATATATCTAAAATTCTTGGTGTTATATCTGTCGGTCCATCATCAAATGTTAGAAATGCTCTTTTTGTTTCTGATTTATATATTTTTTCTATATTTTGCATACCCACTTCTGTCAGTTTCGGCAATTTTTCTTGACGCTTTCTTTCTTCTTCATCTTTCTTTTTTTGTTCCTCTTCTAGTATTTTTGCAACTTGCTTTTCATATATTTCACATTGCTTATTTCCTTTTATAATTGTTACTATATTTTTTCCTACAATTATAATTAAGATAAGAGCTATTATTATAAGGATTATTAAAATTTTCTTTTTTTTATCTATTTTATCATTTGTTTCAATTTCATAAATATTTATATCTTCCTCATCTCTTACCATATCTATTCCCTCTTATTTTTAGTGCATTTGTAATTTTTCTATTTTTTCATAAGTCCTTTTATATATTCAATTTCCTCCTCTTGATTTAGTCTCATAAATATTGGTTCACCTTTTTCTATTACCTTTAATCCTTCTAATCTATCATATTGTTTTAAAGAATTCCAATTAATTAGACTTTCATCTTTTATACCTATTTGTCTCAATATATTATCTGCAGTATCATTCATAAATGGTTTTATTAAAATTGCAATTTTTCTTAAATTTTCTATTAGATGATACATTACTGAAGCTAGTTTCTTAGTTTCTTCTTCTTTGGCTAAAATCCATGGTGATGTTTCATCTATATATTTATTTGTTCTTGAAATTAGATTCCATATTTCCTGGATACTATTTGCTATTTCGTAATCATTCCATTTTTTATCAAACAATTCTATTTGTTTTAAACTAAACTCTTCTAATTCTTTATCTACATCATTTAGTGTTCCTGGATAACTTGGAACTTGTCCTCCAAAATATTTATTTACCATTGATACTGTTCTGTTTAACAAATTGCTTAAATCATTGCATAAATCAAAATTATATCTTTCTACAAAATTTTCTGGTGTAAATATAGCATCTTGCGTAATTGGCATTTCTCTTAACAAGAAATATCTTACACTATCTAATCCATATTTTTCTACTAAATCTTCTGGATATATTACATTCCCCTTCGATTTAGACATTTTTCCGGTCTTTCATTGTTACCCAATTATGAACAAGTATTGTTTTTGGGAGTGGAAGGTCTAATGCCATTAAGAATATAGGCCAATATATTAAATGAAATCTTGCTATATCTTTTCCTACTATTTGTAAATCTGCTGGCCAATATTTTTTAAACAATTCTTCATTAGAAGTTCCATATCCTAATGCAGTTAGATAGTTTGTTAATGCATCTACCCATACATATATTACATGTTTTGGATCTTTTAATACTTTTATTCCCCAGTCAAAAGTTGTTCTTGTTACACATAAATCCTCTAATCCTGGCTTTAAAAAATTATTTATCATTTCATTTTTTCTAAATTCTGGTTTTATAAAATCAGGATGTTCTTCATAATATTTAAGCAATCTATCTGCATATTTTTTCATATTAAAAAAATATGCTTCTTCTTTCATAAGTTTTACTTCTCTTCCACAATCCGGACATTTTCCATCTACTAATTGTGTTTCTGTGAAATAGCTTTCACATGGTACACAATACCATCCTTCATATTGCCCCTTATAAATATCACCTTGTTCCATAAATCTGTCAAAGATTTTTTGGACAATATCTACATGTCTTTTTTCTGTTGTCCTTATAAAATCATCGTAATCTATTTTCATTATTTCCCATAACTTTTTTGCATCTGAAGCCATTTTATCTACATATTCTTGTGGTGTTTTTCCCTGCTCTTTGGCTTTTTCTTCTATTTTTTGTCCATGCTCATCTGTTCCTGTTAGCATGTAAACATCTTTACCTTTTAATTTTTGATATCTTTTCATGCTGTCTGCTAATACTGTTGTATATGCTGTTCCTATATGAAACCTACCACTTGGATAATATATTGGTGTTGTTACATAAAATTTTTCCACTTTAAACCATCTCCTTACATTCTTTCATATCTTATCACGTTTTATCAAAAATAGCAATAAGCAAGAGGTATCTTTATAAAAGATTTTCTCTTGCTTATCACATTGTAATTCCGTTACCTGCTCTTAGTTATAAAATAAAATACTAGCAGATATATAGTTGCTATTCCTATGCATATTGCAGTGACAAATTCTTCTTTAGCTATCACTGCAGGCACAAAAATCACAACTAGTGGAATTACCCCTACTTTTAGAAACGTTTTACAAAACATCTCTTTAATTGTACCTTTCACCTCGAAGAATTTTCCCATGACAGCATCCTTTCTGTTTCGAGGTTTTTAAAAAAGTAACAAATATTAGTATACTACTGAAAATCTGTTTTGTCAATAGTGTTTTTTTGACTTATTTTGTCGAAAAAATATGAGACAAGGCTAGTCTCATATTTATATTTTAATATTTTATATCTCTTGATTTTATTTTAAATACTATCATTGATATAACTGATATTACAACTAATATTGCAAGTATATTTCTTAACCCTGCTTTTGGTAATGATGTTGTTGCTGTTGTTCCGGTTGTTTTATCTGGAGTATTTCCTTGTATTGTTGTTGTATTTGATACTTTATTAGTATTATTTTCAGGCACATTATTATTTACTGTATTATTTACTGGATCTTCTTCTCCCGGCTCTTGTTCTTCTGGGTCTTCTTCATCTGTTGGTGGAACTTGTTCTTCTTCCATTGTAACTACAACTTCATTATTAAATGTATAATCATTTACTCCATCTGTTAGTAATATATTACTAAAATTTACTGTTCCACTTGTTCCTGCTTCTACTCCATCTTTTACTGTTAAAATTACTTTAGCTATTTGTGTATCCGCACTTGCTACATCTGTTTCTCCCATAAAAGTTTTTGTAGTTTCCTCATAATTTATTGTCCAACCATTTAATCCTTCTACTAAAACATTTTGAAACATATTTTCATCATATGTTAGTGTTCCTTGGAATCCCAGTGGTTCTCCTTCAATAAAACTTGATATATCTCCTAATGATATAGTTAATTCTACAGTTTTTTCTTCTGTTTTTAAAGTTGTATTTCCTTGTACACTCATAGTTTCACTTGCAAAACTTTTTACTGTACAAAACAATACTATAAATATTATTATTAATGACATTACTGTTTTTTTCATTCTAAATTCCCTCTTTTCAAAAACTTTCTAATATATTTTACCATTTTTTCAACTTTTCGACAATAAAGTTTGTTTTACTTTTTTGTTACATTTTTATTTCTAAAATATTACAAAAAGCAAGATTTACATCTTACTTTTTGGCTTAGGATTTGATTTTAATATTTTATTTTTCTTGATTTTATTTTAAATATTATTGTTAATACAATTAAACCAATAATTGTTATCATTATGTTCTTCTTAATCCCTGCATTTGGTAAATCATTTACTTCTTGTGATTTTGCTCCTTCTGTTTCTTCTGCTTGTATTGTTGTTATTTCTTTTATATTACTTATTTTTTGTACCTCTTCTCCATTTTTGTCTTTTTGTATTTGATTTTCTATATTTATAGTTATTTGTTCGTCTGCTGAAACTTCAAATTCTCCATTAGTTATTATAACATTTTTTAACCCTACTACTGTACTTTCCATATTTGATACATTATCACTATTTATTTTTAAATTTATTTTTGCTATTTCTGTATTTGCTTCTGCTTTTGCTGTGTCTCCTACTAATGTTTTATTATCATTATTAAATGAAACATTCCATCCATTTAACCCTTCTACTTTTATTTCTTCAAATATAGAATTATCAAATTGTAATTCTCCACTATATCCTAGTGGCTCTCCTTCTGGTAAATTTATAAAATCTTCTAATACCAATGTCACTACTAAAACATTATTTATATCTGTCATTTTGTAATTTTGTGTTTCTGTTTTTAAATTAATATTTATTGTTGCTGCTTGTACTACTAATGGTACAAATAACATATATATCATTAATAAAATACAAGAAATTAATATTTTTGTTATTTTCATACTATTTCTCCTATGTTTCTAATCCTAATATAATTCTCCTAATTATTACTAAGTCTTTTATGTTTATAACATCATCTTCTGCTAAATTTCCCGCTTTTTGTTGTAACTCATCAAATTGTTCTAAACTTAATATATTTCTTCTTATTTTTACTAAGTCCTTTATATTTGTTATTCCGTCTTTTGATATATCTCCTCTTACTATTATATAAAATGTTTCTCCATATTCTGTAATTAGTTTATCTCCCGTTATTATTAAGTCAGTTTCGCTTAATCTAATATTTTCCCTATATACATCATAATCTATATTTCCATTTAATATTTCTTTAAATTCAGATAGATTTGTGTTTTGTTTTACTCCTATTATATATTCCCCATCTTTTTTATACTCATCGCTTTCTGGTTCGAAGTCTGGTTTTAAATCAGGTCCTTTGTTTGGCTCATCAGGTTCCAGGTCTGGGTCTTCATCTGGTTCATTATTATAAATTATTTCAAATTCTATTTTTGTTTCATTTCCTGCTACATCTGTTACTGTTAATGTGTATTTGCCAGCATCTATTATTTGTTCTCCTAAATTATAATTAATACTTGCTCCATTTCTTAATAATTCTACTTTTTCTATATCATCATCGGAAGATTCTGGTATTACTGATTGATTATAAATAGCTCCATCTTCTACACCTTCTACTTTTGGTTCTGTTTTATCTAATGTTATATTATATTTTAAGTATGTATTATTTTCATCAGATACTTGTAAACTTACTTCGCCATTTTGTAAATCTTCTGCATTTAATATAATACTTTCATTTCCTTCAGTTATTTCATATTCTAAGTCTCCTAATATTTTTGTTTGTAAGTTTTCATGATAAACACTTGAGTTTTCATCATATAATTGTTTATATGAATCTGGAAGTGGTATTTCTACCTTTTTCCCTGTTATTTTTTCTTTTATTTCAATACTTATTGTTTGATTATATATACTATATTTTATTAAGTTCTCCAAACTATTTAAACTTTCCAAACTTGATATATTGTTATTATCCATATATAAATATTTTATATTAGAACTTGCCGATAAAATTTCCACATTATTTATTTGATTTTTATTTACATTTAAGTTTTCTAAATTACTTAAAGTTTCTAATTCACTTAATGAGTTAATTTGATTATTACTTACACTTAATATTTCTAAATTACTATATTGTTCTATTCCTGCTAGTGAATTTAAGTTATTATTGTCTATATTTAATTCTTCTAAAACACCTGAACCTCCAGTAATTTTTTCTATTTTATTATTACTTAAATTTACTGAATCTAAATATTCTAAATTACTTAAGTCTGGTATGTTTTCTATACTATTACCACTAAAAGACATCCTTATCAAATCATCCCAGTTACTTACAACATCTATATTGGTTATATTATTTCCATCTAAACAAATATATTGTGGTTCTAAATTTCTTAACAAACTTATATCTTCTATTTTATTATTTATTGCTGTTATATTTTTTAAGTTTGGTAGATTTCCTAATACTTCTACATCTGATACATTATTTCCACTAAAAGATATCTTTTCTAATTCTATAAATCCTCTAAGCAAACTTATATCTGTAAGTTCGTTCCAGTCTAAAAATATCCATGTTATTCCTTTTCCATAAAATTCTTCTATTCCATCTAAAGTTTTTATTCCTTTTCCTGCTAATCTTAATGAACTTCCTCCTGGTTTTTCTACTATTTTATCTATATCTGATTTATATATTTTTGTTTTATTTTCTTCTCCTGTTGCTTCTTTTGCTAAGTTTAATATTTCTGCTCTTAAATTTTCGTCAATAAAATGGTCTGTTATATCTTCTTCTGCCGCATATGTTTTTGTTATATTTCCATAAATTAAACTAGTAAAAGAAATTGCTAATATAACAACTAAAAATATTTCTATTATTTTCCTCATAAAAAATACCCTTTCTACACACTTCTACTTATATAAGTATATAAAAAGAGCTATTTTTTATCAATATTTGTTACAAAATTGTAATAAAAACGTTATTTTTGTAATATTTTCTAATTATTTTTATATAATTAAATAAATTCTTCTCTTTTTAGGCCTGTTACTCTTTCTATCACATCAATATCAATATTTTCTTCTAACATATTTTTAGCAGCTTGTTTTTTTCCAAATCTCTCTCCTTCTAGTCTTCCATCTACTTTTCCACGTTTTTTTCCTTCTAAAAATGATGTTTTCATACGATTTTTAAAATCTTTTTCTAATACTTCTTTTACTGCTAACATTCCTTTTCCACCTCCTTTATTTAATTCTCTTACTAAAACTTCTATTTCT
>CALXZU010000014.1 GCA_944393325.1 uncultured Clostridia bacterium | reverse complement strand
AGAGGGATATATAAAGTAGTTCTACCTAATAATGAAATAAAATTTTTATTTGAAGATATGGTAGATAATTGGTTTAGTAACAAAGTAGAAGGTGAAGATTTAAGAAGTATATTAAATGATTTAGTAAATCTAAAATTAGAAGATTTTGAAAGAAAGTTAAAGAAATTAGTAATAGAAATGTTTAGCTATTTTGATGTAGGAGAAAATACAGCAGAAAGTTTCTACCATGCATTTATATTAGGAATGTTAGTAGGTCTAAAGGATAGTTACTATGTAAAATCAAATAGAGAATCAGGACACGGAAGATATGATATAATGTTAGAACCAAAAGAAAAAGAAAGTAACAGTTTTATAATGGAATTTAAAATAGCAAAAGAAATGGAAGAAAAAGAAGTAAAAGCAAAGATAAAAGAAGCAAAAGAGAAGATAAAAGATAAAAAATATGAACAAGAACTAAAGGAAAGAGGCTTTACAAATATAACAAAAATGGTATTTGTATGTAATGGAAAAGAAATAAGAGTGGATGTATTTAACTAAAAATAATATTGTAATTGAAGGGCTGTTTTACAGCTCTTTAATTTTGGAAAAAATGTGGTTTAAATTTTGCTCTATTTTAAGGCTTTATAAGAAATTCTACTAACAGTCGGTTGATTAAATTAAGTAAAAATGGTAAACTTTTTTTGGAGGAAGAGATAAAATGGATAATTTAAAAGTTGGTAATTTTATTAAAAGTCTAAGAAAAGAAAAAAATATGACACAAAAAGAGTTAGCTAAAAAAATAGGATTAACTGATAAAGCAATATCTAAATGGGAAAGGGGATTAAGTTTTCCGGATATAACAATTTTAAATTCTTTAGCAGAAATTTTTGATGTTGATGTTTCTGAAATATTAAATGGAGAAAAAGGAACAAATAAGATAAGCAATGAAGATATAGAAGAAAAAATTAAAGAAGCAGTAGAAAAAGTAACATTAAAGAAGGAAAAGAAAGAAAAAAGAATAAGGTTATTTAAAAATATAAGCGGAATAATTTCAAGTGTAATTTTTGTTATTTTCTTTATTATCCAATGTGGATATTTGTTTTTCTTGAAACCTAAAGGTTATGAATATATAAGTGATTTATTATTTTATATTATAAATGAAATTATAATAATATTACTCGGAATAACATTTTTTACATTAATTAATTTAAAGAAAAATTTCATAAAAAATATAATAGTTTCTTGTTTTATTATTCTTTTTAGTATTATAAATATGGCATTTATGATTAATAATGGTTTTGAGAATAAGTGTATAGTAGAATTTTCAAAAGATTTTTCTAATGAATTAGTATTAAAGAAGAATAATAAAACAGGTATGCTTACATATTATAAAAATACTAAAATATTATTCACAAAAGATAAGGAAATATTAGATGATGAAGTAGATGGAAAAATTAAAACATCATGGCTTAACAATGAAATATGTACTATTACATATGAAAATAACAAAGGAGATTTAAAAGTGTTTGTTGCAACATATGGGGGAGATGCGAGCCAAGGCTATTATTATGTTTCAAATGCACTTTTGGGTAATTGGAAGAATTTTTCACAATATGGAGAGGAAATTAATTTTATAATAGATGACAAAGGAATTACTGTTAAAAAAGGTGAAAATAGTGAATTATTTGAAGTTGAAGATATAAAACAATATGGTGTTACCGCAATTGTTTTATATAAAAATGATATTCCTCGTTATATAATAGGATTAAATGAAGATTGTATATTAGATAGTAAAACAGATTTAATTAAGAAGGGCGGTACTATTATACTTACAGAAGTCTCAATGGAAAAGAGCAAATTAAATGTTTTAGAATGTATTAGTAATAAAGATGGTGATTTGGAAAATTATAATATTGTAAATGTAAAAGAAAATGATTATGAAATAGAAAATGGGATTTTATATATTAGTTATGATGGTAAAAATGTGATAAAAGTTCCAGGAGATTTTGATGATAATATAAAATTTGATGAAGGAAAATATAGGGTTTCTGAAGAAAAGACTTTTTTTGTAAAATATAATAATGGGTATGAAGAATTAATTTTTTCTGATAATATGGGAATTTCTTGGGAAACAATAGAACTTGGAAAGACTTCAGTCCAAACTATACAATTTATAAATAAAGATATCGGATTTTTATTAGAATTTAAAGATGTAGCTATGGGAATTGCCTTTGGTGATATTAAAAAGACAGAAGATGGAGGAAGAACTTGGAATGTAGTGTTTAATGGGATAGGAAACACAGATGATAAAGTTTTTAGTAGGGGAAGTGATATAAAATTTATAAATGAAAATTTAGGCTTTTTAACTATGCCAAATACTGGAGGAGAATTATCAGAATTATATATTACAAAAGATGGAGGAATTAGTTTTACTAAATTGGAATTAGAACAAACACAAGAAGATAAAGAAATTTATGATTATTATAATTTACCAAAAGAAGAAAATGGAGAGCTTATTTTAGAAGTTGGTCAAGGAAGTGATCGGTGATTATAATGGAGGGAATAGTAAAATATATTATTCAAAAGATAATGCAAATACTTGGGAATATAGAGGTGTAGAATAAAATGTATTACATATATATGCTAAGATGTAAAGATAATAGCATCTATACGGGTATTACTACTGATATAGATAGAAGAATGGAAGAACATTTTTCTAAAAATGAAAAATGTGCAAAATATACATATACACATATTGCTAAAAAGTTAGAAGCTGTATGGGAGGCTGAAAATAAGTCTCTTGCTTCTAAATTAGAATATCATATTAAAAAATTATCTAAAGAAAAGAAGGAGTTACTTATAGAAAGTAAAGATTTAAGTAGAGTTTTTTTTAACGATGAGAAAATAGATGTGGATAATTATAAAAAAATATAATTGTTACAATTGTGTTACATTTTTATGAAAATTTAACGTTAAAATTACTTGACAGTTTTACAGAATACAGTTAAAATATAATATGTAGGAAAAAATATATTTTAAATAAAAAGGTATATATATTTTATTCGAACATTGAAAAATAAATAAGAAAGAGGTGTATTGATTATGACAATAGTAATAGTAATCGCTTCTGTCTTAATCTCACTTGCAATTGGAATACCAATTGGTATGGCGTATAGAAAAAAAATTGCAGAGTCTAAAATACAAGGAGCAGAAAATGAAGCAAAAAGATTAGTTGATTTAGCTAAAATAGAAGCTGAAAATTTAAAAAAAGAAGAAATTTTTAAAGCAAAAGAAGAAATTATAGCTAGTCGAAAAGAATTAGATCAAGAGATTAAAGAAAGAAGAGGCGAAGTACAAAAACAAGAAGCAAGATTAATTCAAAAAGAAGAAAATCTTGAAAAACGTGCAGATAATTTTGAAAAAAAGGAAAGAGAATTAGAAAAAGAAGCTCAAGACTTAGAAAGGCAAAAAGAAGAGTTAGAAAAACTATATGACCAAGAAATAGTAGAATTACAAAAAATTGCAGCCTTGAGTAAAGAAGAAGCAAAACAAAGATTATTATCTGAAATGGAAAAAGAATTAGTATCAGAAAAAGCAGCGCTAATTAGAGAACAAGAACAAAAAGCAAAAGAGACTGTAAACAAAGAAGCAAAGGAAATGCTAAGTTATGCTATACAAAAATGCGCAGCAGACCATTCTCAAGAAACTACTGTATCAATTGTAGCTCTTCCTAATGATGAAATGAAAGGAAGAATAATTGGTAGAGAAGGAAGAAACATAAAAGCATTAGAGACATTAACAGGAATTGATTTAATAATAGATGATACACCTGAAGCTGTTGTATTATCAGGATTTGATCCATTAAGAAGAGAAGTGGCAAAAATTGCGTTAGAAAAACTAATAGATGATGGAAGAATTCACCCAGCTAAAATTGAAGAAATGGTTGAAAAGGCTAAGGAAGAAGTAGAGAACACAATTAAAGAAGAAGGAGAAAGAGCAGTATTAGAAACAGGAGTTATTGGTCTTCATCCGGATATAGTAAAATTAATTGGAAAATTGAAATACAGAACTTCTTATGGACAAAATGTATTAAACCATTCAATAGAAGTATCAAATTTAGCAAGAATAATGGCTGATGAATTAGGATTAGACACTAAACTTGCAAGAAGAGCAGGATTATTACATGATTTAGGAAAAGCATTAGACCATGATATGGAAGGAACACATGTAGAAATTGGTGTTGAAATATTAAAGAAATTTAAAGAAAATCCACTTGTTATAAATGCAGTAGAGGCACATCATGGAGATGTTGAACCACAAACTTTAGAAGCAGTTTTAGTACAAGCAGCAGACGCAATATCAGCTTCAAGACCTGGAGCAAGAAGGGAAACGTTAGAAGCATATATTAAAAGATTACAAAACTTAGAAGAAATTGCAGATTCATTTGAAGGAGTAGAAAAATCTTTTGCAATTCAAGCAGGTCGCGAAATAAGAATTGTTGTAAAACCAGAAAAAATATCTGATGACCAAATGACAATTTTGGCAAGAGATGTTGCAAAGAGAGTAGAAGCTGAAATGGACTATCCAGGACAAATTAAAGTAAATGTTATAAGAGAAACAAGGGTAGTAGATTATGCAAAATAGGAAAGAGAGGGAAACCTCTCTTTTATTTATTTAATCACATTATATTAATTGTTTCTTTTTTAAACTTTTCAATAAGTATATATTTGATTATTTTCTTAATATGTAGTATTATATTAAAGTAAATATTTAAAGAAAGAAGGAATTAGATTGAAAATATTAGCAATAGGCGATATAGTCGGAAATAGTGGAGTTAAAAAGATGAAAGAGTCTTTAAGGGAGATAAGAGAAAATAAAAAAATAGACTTTGTTATAGTAAATGGAGAAAATGCAGGAGAAGGAATGGGAATTACTGAAAAAAATTTTAAAGATATTTTAGAAGAAAATGTAGATGTAATAACAATGGGAAATCATACATGGGGAAAGAAAGATATATTTAAATTTATAAACCATCCAAAACTTATTAGACCTGCAAATTATTGTAAAGGTGTTCCTGGAAAAGGATATGGTATTTATGAGGTTTTGGGTAAAAAAATAGCTGTAATAAATTTAATAGGAAGAGTAGATGTGAATGTATTATCAGAAAATCCATTTTTAATAGGAAAGAAAATAGTGGAAAATTTAAAAGGAAAAGCAGATATTATAATAATTGACTTCCATGCAGAAGCCACAGCTGAAAAAATTGCTTTAGGCTATTATTTGGATGGAAAGGTTACGGCAATTTTTGGAACACATACACATGTACAGACAGCTGATGAAACAATATTAGAAAAAGGAACAGCATATATAACAGATATAGGAATGACAGGACCTAAAAATTCAGTTATAGGAATGGATAAAGATGTTTCAATAAAAAGATTTGAAACAACTCTCCCAGAAAGATATAAAATAGCAGAGGGAGAATGTATGTTAAATGGTGTTATATTTGATGTAGATAATACTACAAATAAGGTAAAACAAATAGAAAGAATTAGAATATAAAATTAATTTGTCGAAAAAGAATTTTTATTGCGATGAAAAATTCCAATAATTTCCAGAAAACTATTTACATTTATTTCCAAATATTGTAAAATAAAAATGTAAAAGTTGCAACAACAAAAATAAAAATTTAGGAGGCAAAAGAAAATGGAAATTTTAAAGATTTCATCAAAATCAAATCCAAATTCAGTAGCAGGTGCAATTGCTGGATTGGTAAAAGAATCAAACAAAGCAGAAATGCAAGCAATCGGAGCAGGAGCATTAAATCAAGCAGTAAAGGCGGTGGCAATAGCAAGAGGTTTTGTAGCGCCATCAGGAGTAGACTTAGTATGTATTCCAGCATTTGCAGAAGTTGAGGTTGAAGGAGAAGATAGAACTGGAATAAAGCTAATAGTAGAGTCAAGAACATAAAATGAAAATATAAAGGCAGGCTAAAAGCCTGTTTAATTTTTTGTGAAATTATAAAATTACTTGAAATTTTTAAAAAATTAATGTATTATACTAATGTACAAAGGTGAATATAAGTAGTAAAAGTATTTAAGATATTAAAGGAGGAAGGGCACTCCTCTCATGACTTAGGAAGTAATGGGTTTTTGTGCCTTAAGGAGTTATATGAAATCAAATTGGATTAAATATGTTTTTATTATATTTGTTATTATCATTTTAATTATTTCAGTATATAGAATAAGACAAGATGAAGAAATAAAAAAACAAGAAGAAGAATATACAGCAAGTAATCAAGATGAAAGAATAAAAGAATTAAAATTAGGAATAGCAGAATTTGATACAATAAATCCTATTCTTAGTAAAAACAAAAATGTTCAAAATATAACTAAATTAATATATGAGCCACTAGTAAATTTAACATCAGATTATAAAGCAGAGGCGTGTTTGGCAACAGAATGGGCAAAAGAAAGTGGAAATTCATATTTAATTAAACTTAGAGAGAATGTAAGATGGTCTAATGGACAGGCACTTACAGCTCAAGATGTTAAATTTACAATTGACAGGTTAAAAGATACTGACACAATTTATTCTGCAAATGTCCAAAATGTAGTTGGAGTAGATATTGTAGATGATTATACTGTAAGAATTAACTTAGATAGTGATATACCATTTTTTGAATATAATTTAACATTTCCTATTCTTTCAAACAATGATTATTTAGGAGAAGATTTTCTAACAAGTAGTAAAAATACTTCACCTGTAGGAACAGGTATGTTTAAAATAACAGAAGTCCAAGACTCATATATAACATTAACAAAAAATACTGGTTATTGGAATAAAGAAAAAAATAGTGTAATAGAAACAATAACAGTAAATTTATATTCTTCAATAGGAGAGTTATATAATAGTTTTAAAGTAGGTAGCATAGATCTAATCGCAACAGATAATGAAAATATACAAGATTATATTGGAACTATTGGTTATACCCCAAGAGAAATAAAGGGAAGAGAACATACTTTTTTAGCTTTAAATATTTCAAATAATTATTTAAAAAGACCAGAGGTTAGAAAAGCAATTTCATACTCTATTGACAAAGATAATATAAATACAAATGTATTAGGAAATAAGTGCTTTACAAGTAATTTTCCTCTTGATTATGGCAACTGGTTATATCAAGACCAAGATACAAGTAGTGGTTACAATGCAGAACAAGCTAAAAAGGAACTAACAGATGCAGGATGGACTTTAAGAAGTGGTTCATGGCAGAAAACAGAAAATAGAAGGACTATAAGAATTGAGCTAAGTATTCTTGTAAGAGCAAGTGATAGCACAAAAGTTGCAGTTGCTCAAAATATAGAAGGACAATTAGAAGCACAAGGTTTTATAATAAATATTGTACAAGCATCTGACGAACAATATAATAATTTAATAAATTCAAGAAGTTTTGATATTGCCTTATGTTCAATGACATTATCACCTAGTCCAAACTTAGATACTTTTTTTGGAAACAATAATATTGTTAATTATACAAATGAGGAAGTTACAAATTTATTAAATGAAACTAAAAACACGACAGATGAAAATATTCTAATAGAAGATTACAAAAGATTAGCCGAAATCTATAAAACTGATATGCCTTATATAAGTTTATATAATAATAAATATACAATAGCTTATAATTCAGGATTAGTAGGAGATATAACACCAACATGGTTTTATCAATTTTATGGAATAGAAGGTTGGTATAAATAAAAATAAAAAATTTCAAAAAAGATATTGACAAAACAAATATTTGGTATATAATAAGTATATCAAACAAAAGTTCAAAATAAGGAGGAAAAATAATGGAAGAAAACGCAGAAAAGAAAAAAGCATTAGAAGTGGCTATGAGTCAAATAGAAAAACAATTTGGAAAAGGTTCAGTAATGAAACTTCGGAGATTTTAAAGCTATGGAAATAGAAGCAATACCAACAGGAGCTTTAAGCCTGGATATAGCATTAGGTATAGGAGGAGTTCCAAGAGGTAGAATTATAGAAGTATACGGGCCAGAATCATCTGGTAAAACAACATTGGCATTACATATAATTGCAGAAGCACAAAAAATGGGAGGAGAAGCAGCATTTATTGATGCAGAACATGCTTTAGATCCAGTTTATGCAAGAAAATTAGGAGTGGATATAGATAATTTAATAGTTTCACAACCAGACACAGGAGAACAAGCATTAGAAATTACGGAAAGTCTAATTAGAAGTGGAGCATTAGATGTAGTAGTAGTAGACTCTGTTGCAGCATTAGTTCCAAAGGCTGAAATAGATGGTGATATGGGAGATTCTCATATGGGTCTTCAAGCAAGACTTATGTCTCAAGCACTAAGAAAACTTGCAGGAGCAATTAATAAATCTAAAACAGTTTTAATATTTATAAATCAATTAAGAGAAAAAATTGGGGTTATGTTTGGAAATCCAGAAACAACTACAGGTGGACGTGCTTTAAAATTCTATGCATCTGTTAGAATGGATATTAGAAAAATAGAAAATATTAAACAAGATGGAGAAATTAAAGGAAATAGAGTACGTGTCAAAGTTGTAAAAAATAAAGTTGCACCACCATTTAGAGAAGCAGAATTTGATGTAGTATATGGACAAGGTATTTCTAAAGAAGGAAATATTTTAGATATGGCAGTAAACTTAGATATTGTAGAAAAAGCAGGTTCTTGGTTTAGTTATAATGGTGAAAGAATAGGTCAAGGAAGAGAAAATGTTAAAAAATACTTAAGAGAAAATCCAGAAATGCTTAATGAAATAGAAGCTAAAGTAAGAGACAATTTTGCTAAAGCATTTGAACAAAGTCTAGGAGAAGATTTACCTAGTAAAGAAGAGGAAGATGAAGAATAATTAAATATTTTATTAAAATATAGGGGCTAAATTAGATAAATATGTTTTATCTAATTAGCTTCTTTTATTTTAAAGGAAAAATTTATAAAAAAGTAAATAAAACTATTGACAAAATATTAAATTAATAGTAAAATGCGAATAGCAATTTTAGAACGGTCAAATTAAATTATTAAATTAAAAAGAAAGGATGTTGTATTATGGAAGAGAAAAAGAATGAAATTATTCTATTTGAAAATCAAGGGGTGAAGTTAGAAGTAAATTTAAAAGATGATACAGTATGGCTTACACAAAAGCAAATGGCAGAATTGTTTGGAAAAGACAGAAGAACTATTACTAGGCATATTCAAAATATTTATAAAGATGAAGAACTAGAAGAAAATTCAGTATGCTCATTTTTTGAGCATACTGCAGAAGACGGAAAAAAATATAATGTTCAATATTATAATTTAGATATGATTATTTCTGTTGGATATAGGGTAAACAGTAAACAAGGTATTGCTTTTAGAAGATGGGCAACTAGAATTTTAAAAGATTATATGTTAAAAGGTTATGCAGTAAATCAAAAAAGATTAGAATATTTAGAAAAAACAATAAAATTAATAGATATAGCAAATAGAATTGATGAAAGATTAGAAGGAAATGATGCAAAAGAAATATTAAAAGTAATTGGAAGTTATTCTAAAGCATTAAACATATTAGATGATTATGATCATAAAAAATTAAAAAAAGTAAAGGGAAATATAGATAAAAGAATAATAAAATATGAAGACTGTATAGATGTTATTAACAAACTTAAGTTTAATGAAGAAAGTGAATTATTTGCACTCGAAAGAAATAATGGATTAGAGTCAATAATAGGAAATATATATCAAACATTTGGAGGACAAGATGTATATAAAAGCATAGAAGAAAAAGGTGCAAATTTCTTATATTTAGTTGTTAAAAACCATGTGTTTACAGATGGAAATAAAAGAATAGCTGCTACATTATTTATATATTTTTTAAACTTTTATGGAATATTATATAAAGATGGAAATCAAACAATAGATAATAATACTTTGGTAGCATTAACATTACTTATTGCTGAGTCTAATCCAAAAGAAAAGGAAATAATTATAGATTTAGTTATGAATTTTTTAAGTGGTGACAAATAAAAAACAAAATAAATAAAGAAAAATACACTTATATCATTTTAATAAGTGTATTTTTTCTTATATAGTTTCTTTTACTTCTTTTGTTATTATTTCTTTGTCATGTTGTTGTATTAGTCTAAGAATAAATCTGCTAACAGGACCTGCAATTAACATATTTACAAAAAATGCAGCCCAGAAATTACGAGGCCATCTAATAAGAAATTCAGCAAAAATTGTTTGAATATTATCTCCACCAAGAAGTCCGCCAATTATAGTCATTATAAATGACATAAAAGTTACAATAAAAAAGCAATTAGCAAGAATATGTGAATTTTTGCTGTCATTTCTATCAACAAAATTATTAATTAATATATGTGTAAATTTTCCTACAATAAAAGTTTCTAAAATATAAACAATAATTAAAGTTACAGGAAATGCAACAATTACAGTTTTTAAAGTTTCAAAGTCTAATTTACCTAAATGTATAGAAATATTAATAAGGCTCATAATAAAAACCATAATCAAACACATAGAAATACCAAAAATAATATTTTCTTTTCTATTTGTAGGCATATATTTATCCTCCTTTCAATATATTTTTATGGTTATTTTTCCCATATTCTTTATTATAACATCTAAAAAATTTTCATGTAATAGTTTTTTTAAAAAAATAAAATTTTAAATAGTAAAAGATACGAAAGTATCGACTATAGAGATATAAATATGCAAATATATTTAATTAGCTGACAATTTGTTTAGAATATGCTATAATTAATATATTATATAGATCATACTATAATTTTATAGATAATATTTAAACAATTATAATTGACAATACAGTTGACAAAGATGATATAATAACTAATAAAAGTAGGTGTAAACAATGTTAGAAAAAGTAAATTCAGTAGAAGATTTAAAAAAATTAGATATAGAAGATAAAAAAATATTAGCAGAAGACATAAGAAAATATATACTAGAAATAGTATCAGAAAATGGAGGACATTTAGCATCAAATTTAGGAGTAGTAGAGCTTACACTAGCACTACATTCTGTGTTTAATGTACCAGAAGATAAGATAGTATGGGATGTAGGGCATCAAAGTTATGTGCATAAAATATTAACAGGAAGAAAAGAGCAAATGAAAACTCTAAGAAAATTGAATGGAATTGCAGGATTTCCAAAAACAAATGAATCAGAAACAGACTGTTTTAATACAGGACATAGTAGTACATCGATATCAGCAGCATTAGGAATGGCAAGGGCAAGAGATATTAAAGGCAAAAAAAATAATGTAATTGCAGTAATAGGAGATGGAGCTTTAACTGGAGGAATGGCATTAGAAGCATTAAATGATGCAGGGTATAGTGGAACAAAAATGTTAGTTATTTTAAATGATAATGAAATGAGTATATCAAAAAATATAGGTGGAATGAATTTACTTTTAAGTAAGTTAAGGACTAAAAGGACATATACTAAATCAAATTTATCATTAAAGAAAATAATAAATAAAATACCGGTAGTAGGAAAGCCTTTTGTAAAAATAGTTCAAAGGGTGAAAAGAAGTATAAAGCAATTAATAATTCCTAAAATGTTTTTTGAAGATATTGGGTTTAGATATTTAGGCCCAGTTGATGGGCATGATATAGCTGAATTAGAAAGAATGCTTAAAATTACTAAAGAATTGGATGGACCAGTTCTTTTACATGTGCTAACAAAAAAAGGAAAAGGATATAAAATAGCAGAAGAAAATCCAGATAAATATCATGCAACATCTCCATTTAATATAGAAACGGGAGAAGCAAAAGGAAAGAAGAAAAAAGATTATTCAAAAGTATTTGGCGAAAAACTAATAGAATTAGCAAAAGAGAATAATAATATAGTAGCAATAACAGCATCAATGAAAGATGGAACAGGGCTTCGAGAATTTCAAAAAGAATTTCCAGATAGATTTTTTGATATTGGAATTGCAGAACAACATGCAGTGGGATTAGCAGCTGGAATGGCAAAGGCAGGACTTATTCCATTTGTACCAATATACTCATCTTTTTACCAAAGAGCATATGATCAAGTAATACATGATGTAGCAATACAAAATTTGCCAGTAATAATGTTAGCAGATAGAGCAGGAATAGTAGGGCAAGATGGAGAAACACATCAAGGCGAATTTGATATGGCGTTTTTTAGACTAGTTCCTAATCTTGTAATAATGGCACCAAAAGACTTTAAAGAATTAGAAGATATGATGGAATTTGCAATTACATTAAAAAGACCGGTTGTAATTAGATATCCAAGAGGAGGAGAAGATAGTAAAATTATATTTGATAAACATGAAAAAATAGATTTAGGAAAAGCGGAAATATTACAAGAAGGAAAAGATATAAGTATAGTTGCGATAGGAAAAACAGTAGCAAGAGCTATAGAAGTAGCGAATAAACTAAAAACAAATAATATAGAAGCCCAAGTAATAAATGTAAGATTTTTAAAACCATTAGATAAAGAAACAATAATAAAATCAATTAACAAAACAAGATGTGTAATAACAATAGAAGACGGAACAATTGTAAATGGTTTGGGAACAGCTATAAAAGAATTAATCATAGATGAAAACTTAAAAGATATAAAAATAAAATCATTTGCATATCCAGATGAATTTATAAAACATGGACAGGTAGATGAATTAGAAAAAACATATCATCAAGATGAAGAAACAATTTATGAATATATTCTAAAATTAAAAAAGAAAAATGAAAAAGAAGAAAATGCAGAAGAAAGTAAAGAAGAAACAGATAAATAAAAAAGAAAAAGGAAAGGAAGATTAAAATAATAATGAATAAACAAGATTTATTAAAAGATTATAAAAAACAAGAAGACAAAATCTTGTTAGCACAAGTATTAGATAAAATAGAGTTTGTTCAAGGAAAAGGAAAATTAGAATATACAGACTTTTTAGATATGTATCAAATATCATTAGTTGAAAGTTTTTTAAAGAAAAATAAATTTGAAAACTATAAATTATATGGTGGATATAAAGAAGCAGAAAGAAAAATATTAATAATATATCCAGATAAATATGATGAAACAATGCTAGAAAAGAATTATCCTAAAATGTTAAAAGTTATAAGAGTAAAGTTACCGGAAGAAGAGCATGGGAAATATTCACACAGAAATTATTTAGGCGGAATAGTAAAACTTGGCTTGAAAAGAGAAAAAGTGGGAGATATACTAGTTTCAGATGATGGAGCAGATATTATTGTGATAGCAGACTTTACAGAAATACTAAAAAAAGAACTTCCAAGCCTTACAAGATTCGAAAACAGTAAAATAGAAATAATGAAATTAGTAGATTTAAGAAAAAAAGAAATAAAAATAGAAAATATAAAAATAATTGTACCTTCACTTAGATTAGATAATATAGTTTCAGATTTAGCAAGAACATCAAGAAGTAAAGCAAGTCAAATAATAGCTCAAGAAAGAGTATTTATAAATGGGCAAAATGAGACTAAGGTATCAAAACAAATAAAATTACATGACATTATCACAATTAGAGGGAAAGGTAGATTTATAATAAAAGAATTCGAAGGAACTACGAGAAGCGGAAGACAAGTAATAGTAGTAGAAAAATATGTATGAGACAAAGAAAAATACCTTTGTCTCATTTTAGTTCTACAATAGTTACACCCATTTCACCTTCTCCATATGTTCCGCTTCTAAAAGATTTAACATGAGGATTTGTTTTTAAAAATTTATGAATTCCTTTCATTAATTTTCCAGTTCCTTTTCCATGAACAATTCTAACAGTATTAAGTTTAGCAAGAGAACTATCATCTAAAAATTTATCTACAACAAATGTAGCTTCTTCAACACTTAAACCTATAACATTAATTTCTGATTTAATTGTTTTTGCTTTAGCTAAATTAGAATAAGTAGAACCCATAATCTTTTTATTTAAATTATTTATATCCTTACCATTGTTATTATTATGAGGTTTTTCTAATTTGCTAACTGGTATATTTGTTTTTATAATTCCAATTTGAACTTGCACTTCATTTGATTTTGATGGATATGAAAGTATAGTTCCATTATTGTTAAAACTTTCTATAAAAGCAATTGCACCTGGCCTTATATCTTTTATATCTAATAAATTTAAACTAGTTTCAGTATTATTATTAGAAGCATAAAAGATATTTTTATTGTCTTCTAAATTATTAATATCATTTATTTTTCTATTTAACTTATTTCTAAGATTTTCAGCAGTTTTGGTATCATTAATTTTATTTAATTCTTTAATAATATCATTTGCTTCTTCTTTTGCATCTAACAATATATTCCTTGCTTCAAGCTTAGCTTTATTTATAATATCGTGTCCTTCCTTTTTTAAATTTTCATTATCAATAGTAAGTGACTTTTCTAAAATAGATATATTTTCTAACTTTTTAGCAATTTCACCTTTTTCTCTTTCAATTTTAGATTTTTGGTCAAATATATTTTTTAAAAGTACTTCAAAATCAATTTGTTCTTTAGACATCATAGATTTTGCGTTATCAATTATACATTCAGGAAGTCCTAAATTTTTACTAATTGCAAAAGCGTTACTTTTACCAGGAATACCCACTAATAAATGAAACGTTGGAGACATTGTGTTTACATCAAATTCAACAGAAGCATTTTCAAAACCAGTGTTAGACAGAGCATATTGTTTCAATTCTTGGTAATGTGTTGTTGCAATTGATAAAGTTCCCAAATTATATAAATACTCTAAAATACTAATAGCTAAATTTGCACCTTCTATTGGATCTGTTCCAGAACCCAATTCATCTACTAAAACTAAAGAGTTTTCATTTGCATTTTTTACTATTGAAACTATGTTTATCATGTGTGATGAAAAAGTGCTAAGCGAATCTGCAATACTTTGGTCATCACCTATATCTGCAAATATTTTATCAAATACATAAATACTTGATTTTTCAGAAGCAGGAATATTTAAACCAGAACATGCCATGCAAGTAAGTAAACCTACAGTTTTTAATGTAACTGTCTTTCCACCAGTATTAGGGCCAGTAATTAAAAGAGTAGAAAAATCTTTTCCTAAACTTAAACTTATTGGAACAACTTTATTTTCTTCTATTAAAGGGTGACGAGCATTTATTAATTCTATTTTTTTATCTTTATTTAAAATAGGTGTAATACCATTTATTTTTTTAGAATATTTAGCCTTTGCAAAAATAAAATCAAGTCTTGCAATCAAATCTACATCATTTTTCAATTCTTCAATATAAGGCTCAAATAGAAAAGAAAGTTTTTGTAAAATTTTTTCAATTTCTATATCTTCTTCTTTTTTTAATCTATTTATTTCATTATTCATTTCAAAGATAGAAGTAGGTTCAATAAATAAAGTAGAACCAGCATTCGATATGTCGTGAACAAAGCCTTTTACAAAAGAGCGATATTCTTCTTTTACAGGAATAACAAATCTATCATTTCTAATTGTTATAATATTATCTTGTAAATATTTTGAAAAACTACCATGTATCATATCATTTAACTTGCTACGTATATTTTGTTCTAAGTTTTTTTGTTTTTTTCTAATAGACTTTAATTCTAAAGATGCTTCATCTTGGATTACTTCATCTTCTGATATACTTTTATCAATTTCATCTATTATACTTTTATTTGTATAAAGCATATTAAATATGTCAGATAGGATGGGAAAGTCAATGCTTTTTATATAGTCTTTATTAAAATAATTTTTTAGTCCATATGCTGTTTTTAATATTATGTTTAAATTTAAAATCGCGGGAATAGAAAGTGAGAGACCACTTTCTAAATTTTTTATACTTATTCCTATACCAAAAAAATTATAAAAACTGGGTATAGAATTCTTATATATTAACTTTACAGCTTCTTCTGTTTCTGAAAGGCTACTTTTTACTACTTCATAGTTATTACTAGGAAGTAAACTTTTTACTAAAATTTTTCCTTTTTCAGTTATACAAAAATCTTCTAATATTTTTAAAATTTTATCAAATTCTAATTTTTTTAAATTTATATCCATTTTATTAAAATTTACATCCATATTTCAAAATCTCCTAACATTTTAATTATACAAGGAAAGAAGTAATTAGTCAAATTAAAGTTGTTTTTTGGGACGGAGGAAAAAAACAGCTTAATAATTTTATAGAGATTTATAGTAAGTTTTCATATTGTGGATTAAAAAGCAAAACAAAAATTGCTTGTTATGTTTTATTTAATTTTAGGTCTATGAAAATCTTATAGTAAATAAATATTTAATCAAAATCTAAAACTTTAATATTTTGAGCATGTAAATATTTTTTATGAATATAATTAAAATAATTGCAAAAAATAAAAACTTGTGATATAAAATAAAGTAAATAAAAATGCAAAGTGAAAGAGGTGAATTCATGATAAAGGCTTACGCAAAATCTGACGTAGGAAAAGTAAGAGAATTAAATGAAGACTCTTTTTATATATCTGATTCATTAGATGAGGTTCAGCTATATATGTTAGCTGATGGTATGGGAGGATATAAAGGCGGAGAAATTGCGAGTAAACTTGCAATTCAGTCTGCAAAAAATTATATACAAAGCAATTTTAAAGAAATAGAAAAAGATAAAGATAGTATAATACAGTTGGTTGGAAGTAGTGTTGAATATGCAAATATGATTGTTTATGAAAAATCAAAAGAAAATAAAGAATTAGAAGGAATGGGTACTACTTTGGATGTTTGCTTAATATATAATAATAGAGTGTTTATTGGACATGTTGGTGATAGCAGGGTATATCGTATAAGAAAAGAGTTTATGAGAAAACTTACTCAAGATCATAGTTATGTTCAAAAATTAGTTAAAGATGGAACTATAACTAAAGAAGAGGCAGTGCATCATCCACAAAAAAATATGCTTATGAAAGCACTAGGTTGTAATGCTTTTGTAGAACCAGATGTTATGGTGAAAGGTTTTTTAAAAGATGATATTTTAATTATGAATTCTGATGGATTAACAAATTTAGTTTCTCAAGATGAAATTTTTAGAGAAGCTAAGAAAAATATTGAACAAGCACCAAAAGAATTAGTAAAAATTGCAAATGAAAATGGTGGATATGATAATATAACAGTAATTGTAATAAAAAACATATAACGTTCTACAAATAAACATTAATTAAGGAGAGATAAATTATGAATTTAGAAGGTATGCTATTGGGTAATCGTTATGAGATTATTGAAAAAATTGGAAATGGAGGAATGGCTACTGTATATAAAGCAACTGATAAGGTACTAAAAAGAAATGTTGCTGTTAAAATATTAAGAGATGAGTTTACAACAGATGAGGAATTTATTAGAAGATTTGATGTAGAAGCACAATCAGCGGCAAGACTTACACATCCTAATATTGTTTCTATTTATGATGTTGGCGTAGAAGATAATTTACATTATATTGTAATGGAACTAATAAAAGGAAAAACTTTAAAAGAAATAATATTAGAAGAAAGAGGACCGCTTCCATGGAAATGGTCAGTAAATGTTGCAATTCAAATAGCTTCTGCATTAGAAACAGCACATAGAAATAATATTATTCATAGAGATATTAAACCACATAATATTATAATAACCGAAGATGGAATTGCTAAAGTAACTGATTTTGGAATTGCTAAAGCTGTTTCAAATTCAACAATTACAGCTTTCGGAACAACTATTGGTTCTGTACACTATTTTTCACCAGAGCATGCAAGAGGTGGTTTTACAGATGCTAAATCAGATTTATATTCATTAGGGGTTGTTTTATACGAAATGGTAACTGGTAAAGTCCCATTTGATGCTGATACTCCAGTGTCAGTTGCACTAAAACATATGCAAGAAAAACCAGAAGAACCGGTAGAAGTTAATCCTAATGTACCTATTGCTGTAAATAATATAATAATGAAAGCATTGCAAAAAGATACTAATTTGAGATATCAAACAGCAACAGATATGTTGGATGATTTAAGAAAAGCATTAAAAAATCCAGATGGGGATTTTGTAGATGATAGTGAATATGATCCAACTGCTAAAACTCAGGTTCTAAATACTGAAATGTATAACAATTTAAGAAGTAGTAGAGATGATAAGGAAGATAATAAAGGAAAAAAAGAAAAAGGTTTTAAAGCATTTATTAAAAGACATAAGAAATTAAGTATATTTATAGGGTTAATATTATTATTTGCATTGAGCTTAGGTGGAACAATGTTTGCTCTAAATATAACTAATCCACCAGAGGTTGATATGCCAAAGGTTGTAGGGTTATCAGAAGAAGAGGCTAGACAAGAGGTAGAAAATGCAAAACTAGTATTTGAAGTATCAAGTGAAGAGTTTAATAAAGATGTTCCTGAGGGTTATGTAATATCTCAAAAAGCTGAATCAGATTTAGGAGATTTTACAACCACACCTGGAGATAAGAAAGTAAAAGAGGGAAGTAAGGTTTTAGTTATAATAAGTAAAGGACAAGAAAAGACTACTGTTCCTAAGGTTGTTGGAATGGAAAAAGATGAGGCGATTAAGGCTTTAGAAGAGGAAAATTTAGTTGCAGAGGTTATTGAAGAAACAAGTAGAACTGTTGAAGAAGGGTATGTAATTAGCCAAGAAATAGAGGAAGGAACAGAGGCTTTTGCAGGTGATACTGTAAAAATTCATGTAAGTACAGGTACTGGAATAAAACAAGTAACAGTTATTAGTGTAATTGGTCAAGATGAGGCTACTGCTAAATCTAATTTAGAGAATTTAGGATTAAAAGTAAATATAACATATCAAGATGCAACATCTGATAATGGAAAGGTTGCTAAACAAAGTATAGATGCTAATAAAGTAGTAGATGAAGGAACTACAATTACATTAACAGTAAATAAGGTTGCAGAGACTAAAGAAGTAACAGTAAATGTAAATGTAGCAAACTTAGTTAAGAGTTATTTTTCAGAACAAAGCGGGGAAGATGAAGAAGGAACGACTAGTAAAAATGTAAATGTTAAGGTAAATAATGAAACTCGAACAGTAAGTAGTACTACACAAAATTGTGAAATAGTTCTTTCTGGAAAAGAAGGGCAATCTTTAGAAATAAAAGTTTCTATAACAGATCCAGAAAATGGAGATAGAGAAATTTATGGTTCAAGTAAAACAATTACTTTAGGAACAGAAAGTTCAATAACTTTTTAAGAGATATTATTAATAAAATAGAATATATATTAATATAAAAGGAAGATAAAAATACTAGGAAGTGCTATTTCTAGTATTTTTAATTATGTGATATAATACTACTTTAAAGAATAAAAAAATATATAAAATCTGATTGCTAATTTTAAAATTTTCTTATATAATATAAACAAGATGTGTCCCAACTGCTCGTTTTCGAGCAAAAGGAAACGTCCCCGGAGGTGTTTATGAGAGGTATTATTGTTGAAAATATTTCTAATTTGTATAAAGTGAAAATCATAGATAAAAATTGTGAGTTTGAAGGAAAAATTTTTGAGGCAAATGCAAGAGGAAAGTTTAAAAAAGAAGACTTAGTCCCTGTTGTGGGCGATTTTGTGGAGTGTGATGTTGTTAAAGAAGATAAGGAAAAAGATAGAGTTATTATAAATAATATTTTAGATCGAAAAGTATATATAAAAAGACCAAAGTTAGCAAATATTAGTAAAATTGTTTTAGTAATATCTAGTAAACATCCAAAACCTGATTTGCTTATGCTTGATAAACAGCTTGCTTTTGTAGAGTTTTTAGGAATAGAACCTTTAATTGTTCTAAATAAGATAGATTTAGATAGGGAAAAAAGTTTTAAAGAAATAAAAAGAGTTTATGAAAATATTGGATATAAAGTATTAGAAACAGAAGCTAAGGGAAAAAAAGGTACAAGAGAATTATTAAATGAACTAAAAGGAAATGTAAATGCTTTTTCTGGTAATTCTGGCGTTGGTAAGTCTACATTAATTAATGCTATTTTTAATAAGGATGTTACTTTAGAAGGAGAAATTAGTAAAAAGAGTAGAAGAGGCAAAAACACTACTACATATACTAGATTATATGAAATAGATGAAAATACATATATTGCTGATACTCCAGGTTTTTCTACTTTTGATATTTCAGAAATTGAAAGCAAAGATTTAGCTTTTTATTTTAAAGATTTTAAGGATTATATTAAAAATTGTGAGTTTGTAGGATGTACACATATTAAAGAAGAAAATTGTGGTATTAAGAATGCTATTAAAGAAGGAAAAATAGAACAAGAAAGATATGATAGATTTTGTAAAATTTATGATGAATTAAAAAAGAAGGAGGAGAGAAAGAAATGGTAGAAGTATCAACGTCAATTCTTACTATGGATGAAAAAGATATTAGTAAAACTATTATGAATTTAGAAATTGCAAAAACTGATTATTTCCATATAGATGTAATGGACGGTAAATTTGTTACTAAAAATACTTATGCTAAGATGTTAAATTATAGTTCATACATAAAAAGGATTTCTAATTTACCTTTAGATGTTCATTTAATGGTAGAGGATGTACAAAGTGCAGTTGATGACTTTTTATCTTTAGAGCCTAATATTATTACATTTCATTTTGAGAGTTTTGATAATGAAGATAAAGAAAAAAATAGAAAAGATATTTTAGATATGATAAGATATATTAAAGATAATAATTGTAAGGTAGGTCTTGCAATAAAGCCTAATACTAATTTAGAAGATATTTATGAATTTTTGCCTTATATTCATATGTGTTTAATAATGACAGTAGAGCCAGGAAAAGGTGGGCAAGAACTAATTACTAGTACTTTAAAAAAGATAGAAAATTTAAAAACTTATATTGATAAAAATGATATTGATATAGATATAGAGGTTGATGGAGGAATTAATTTAGTAACAGCAAAAGATGTTAAAAAGTCAGGTGCAAATATTTTGGTTTCTGGTACAGCTGTTTTAATGGCTAAAGATTATAAAGTTATTATTGATGAACTTAGGAAATAGTAAATAAAATAAGAAAAACTTTTAACATTATATTTTAAAAGTTTTTCTTTTTTATTTTCATTATTTTTTTATCTATTATTTAGTTTCTTTATCTTTTTTATCTTTATTTTTGTTTTCTTTTTTGTTTTCGTTTTTCTTTTCAGCTTTTTGGTCTGTTTCTAAAATATTTCTATTATGTGGCAATATTGCATTTATTAGAATTCCAAGTCCAAGTATTGCAGCAATTGTGCTTATAATTCTTCCTACAAATGGTATTAATGCTATTAACCATAATACAGCAGCTGTTATTATTAAAATTCCCAATTTTCCGATTGTTTTTTCTACTTTTAATTTATTACATATTATATTATTTACAGCTATTACAAAGATAGAAGAACTTATTGCGCATGCTACAAATAATAATGCTAAGCCAAGTAATGAAACAGATGATGTTATATTTAATAGTAATAATATTACAAATGCTATTACAAGTGCGATTGGTGTTAATATTCCTAAAGCTATTGTTGATGGCAATTTTTTAGTAAGTACTAAGTTAGTGCGTTCTAAGAATTTAGGTGCAAGCCATAAACATAAAAGCCAAATTATTAATAATGTTACTAAAAATCTACCTATTGAAAGTAAATATGTTTGTATAGATGGTGATGAAGTTTTTAGTTGTGTAAAATTAACATCTCCTGAAACTATTCCATCTTGTATTTCTAATTCTTGTTTTGAACTATAATTCAAATCACCTTTTATAGAACCTTGTGATGTAACATTATTTTGATCATCTTTGTTTGAAATAACTTCTATATTATCAACATTTAGATATGCATTTCTTCCTATTGTTCCGGCAAGTGTAAAGTTATTTGCTATTGCTCTTGCATCACGGAAAATATAATTATTTACTTGAATATTATTTGAATATGCATATAAATCATATACAACACCACCAATTGTAATATTTGGTGCTAATGCAAATAAATTACTAAAGATGTATCCATTTTCTCCTACAACTAAATCATTTGCTATTATAAATGCGTCTCCACCTATTTGAGAATTTATTGTTACTTTATTTGCCATTACAAATAAGTTTCCATCTACAATATAATCTATTGTGATTTCATCTCCTGTTAAATATACGTCTCCTTCTTTGTAATTTTGAGTATTAATTGAACTTGTGCCTTGTTCTGCTGAAATTGCAGTTGCTTCTCCTTCAGTTGTATTTGTTGTTTGACATTCTGCTTCGTTATCTTCTGCATTTACTTGTGGTACAATTAGACTTAAAATAATCAACATTATTAATGCAATTATTTTTAATTTGCTTTTTAACATTAAAACCCCTCCTAAATTTATTATATTAATCTTCTAAAAATATATAACTTTATAGCTATTTTGTCAATGGAAAATGAGAAATTAAAGGTTTTTATAAAATTTACAAAAACTATTTACAGGGCATATTTCACACTTAGGTTTTCTTGCAATACAGGTATTTCTACCGTGAAAAACCAAAAGGTGATTAATGTCTTTTAGAGTGTCTTTAGGGAAGAACTTAATAAGATCTTGTTCAATTTTTTCAGGATCTTTTTCTTTAGACAGTCCCATAAGATTAGAAATTCTTTTTGCATGAGTATCAACGGCAATACCTTGGGCAATTCCAAAGACTTCAAGCATAACGACATTTGCAGTTTTTCTTCCTACACCTGCAAGAGACATTAAATCCTTCATATTATTAGGTACTTCACCATTAAAGTTTTCAATAACTTGTTTGCTACAAAGTTTAATATTTTTAGCTTTATTTTTATAAAAACCGCATGGATGAATAAGTTTTTCTAAATCACATATATCTATATTTGCAAAATCTTGAGGAGTTTTACAAATTTCAAAAAGAGCAGGAGTTGTTTTATTTACTCTTTCGTCTGTACATTGAGCAGAAAGAATAACGGCAACAACAGCTTGCATTGGAGTTTCAAAATCTAAACTACAGCTAGCTTCTGGATATGCTTTTTTTAATAATTCTACAATTTTTATTGCATCTGATTTTTTCAAATTAATCACCTTTTTCTAAATTTCTTACTATTTATTAATTATTATTTTATAATTTTTTAACTTTTCTTATAATTTAGTTTATTTTACAAGAAAAAACATAATTCGTCAAATAATGAAAATTAGTAACATATAAAAAAATTTCTTCATAAGATATAGAAAAAAGGGGAGGAATAGAAATGAAATGTTTTCTAAAAAAGACGTTAGCTGTATGTTTAATAGGATTAGGTCTAGGAATATTACTTGTTTTATTGCTCCCAGTAAGTGGATGGTTGTTTATAATAGGATTAACTATTGTTTGTGTAGGATTGATGTGGCTTGCTTGTTAAGAAAGAAGGAGGGATACATATGACTATTGTAGTAAAAAAAGTACCTAAGTTTTTAAGAGGTTTTGTTAAATTTATATTTAGAATAAAAGATTAAACAAAAAAAGAGCACTTAAGCTCTTTTTACTTTTCCGTTTTTTAAACACTTAGCACATACATGTATTTTTTTAACTTCACCATTTATTTCAGCCTTAACAGTTCTAAGATTTGGTTTCCAAGTACGTGGTGATCTTTTACTTATATGAGAACGAGTAATACTAAGTTGTTTTCCATGGCTAGGTTGTTTATCACAAATTGCACATTTTGCCATTATCTATTGCACCTCCTAAAATTCATTAATAAACTGACTATAAATAAGTTTATCATAAAAAAAATAAAAAAACAAGTATTTTTTGGAAAAATTATAAAAAATTCCTTGCAAATTAAGAAAAATGTGGTATAATAAATAAGCTATAGGAAAAAAGGAAAGGATTGAATAAAATGAAGTGTAAATTAGAGAAAACAGAAAATGCAAATGAAGTAAAATTTGAAATAACAATAGAAGCAGAAAAATTTGAAGATGCAATAAAGAAAGTATATTTCAAAAGTGCTAAATATTTTAACATACCAGGATTTAGAAAAGGAAAAGCACCAATGCAAATAGTAGAAAAATACTATGGAACAGAAATTTTCTATGAAGATGCATTTAATGAAATTGCAGGAGAGGCATTAGAAGAAGCAGTAGCTGAAAATAAAGTAGATATAGTATCAAGACCAGAAGTTGATATTAAACAAATGGAAAAAGGAAAAGATTTAATATTTACAGCAGTAATGCAAACAAAACCAGAAGCAGAACTTGGAAAATATAAAGGTATAGAAATACCAAAAATTGAGTATAATGTATCAGAAGATGATATAAACCATGAATTAGAACATATGCAAGAACATAATAGTAGACTAATATCAATAGAAGATAGACCTGCAGAAAATGGAGATACAGTAAATATTGATTTCGAAGGTTTTGTAGATGGAAAAGCTTTTGATAATGGAAAAGCTGAAGATTATGATTTAGAATTAGGAAGCAATACTTTTATTCCAGGATTTGAAGAACAAATAGTTGGAATGAAAATAGATGAAGAAAAAGATATAAAAGTTACATTTCCAGAAGAATATTTTGAAAAAAATTTAGCTGGAAAAGAAGCAACATTTAAAATAAAATTACATGAAATAAAGAAAAAAGAATTACCAAAATTAGACGACGAATTTGCAAAAGATGTAAGTGAATTTGATACATTACAAGAATTGAAAGATGATATAAAAACAAAAAAAGAAAAACAAAACAAAGATAAAGAAAAATATGAAACAGAAGAAGCTGTAGTAAAAGCTCTTTGTGAAAATGTAAAAGTAGATATACCATCAGGAATGATAGAAACAGAAGTAGATAGAATGATAAAAGATATCGAAAACCGTTTAGCATATCAAGGAATTAAATTAGACCAATATTTAAAAATGGTACAAAAAACAAAAGAAGATTTAAGAAAAGAATATGAACCTCAAGCAACAGAAGGCATAAAATCAAGATTAGCAATAGAAGCAGTAATTAAAGCAGAAAAAATAGAAGCAACAGAAAAAGAAGTAGAAGATAAAATGAAAGAAATGGCTAAAAATTATGGAAAAGAAAATGACGAAGAATTCTTAAAAAATGAAAATGTAAGAAATTATATAAAAGAAGGAATAGAATCAGAAAAAGCAATAGATTTCTTAATAAAAAACGCAAAAATTAAAAAATAAAATGTAGCTGGGGATTAATTATTAGTAAAATTTTAATCCCAGCTTTTTTGTAATAATTAAATATTTATAATATAAATAAAGAAGTTTAGGATGTATCTCAATTGCTCGAAAACGAGCAAAAGGAAACATCTCAAAAGGAGGAAAAAATATGTTAGAAAAAAATAGTTTAGTACCTTATGTTATTGAGCAAACAAGCAAAGGAGAAAGATCATACGATATTTTCTCAAGACTTCTAAAAGATAGAATTATATTTTTAGGAGAGGATGTAAATCCCACAACATCAAGTTTAGTAATTGCACAATTATTATTCTTAGAATCAGAAGATCCTGAAAAAGAAATTAGTTTATATATTAATTCACCAGGTGGTTCTATTACAGATGGAATGGGAATAATTGATACAATGAATTATATAACATGTCCAGTATCAACAATTTGTATTGGTATGGCGGCAAGTATGGGGGCAGCATTATTGGCAGCAGGAGAAAAAGGAAAAAGATTTGCAACACCTAATGCTGAGATATTAATTCACCAACCATTAATCGGTGGCGGAGGATTGTCTGGTCAAGCTACAGAAATTAAAATACATGCAGACCATTTAGTGAAAACAAGAGAAAAATTGAATAAATTTTTAAGTGAAAGAACAGGTCAAACAGTAGAACAAATACAAAAAGACACAGAAAGAGATAATTATATGACAGCAGAAGAAGCGTTAAAATACGGATTAATAGATGGAATTATGGACAAAAGAAAATAAATAAAAATTTAGAATTAAGAGGAGAGATTTATGGCAAAAAATGATAAACCAAGAAGTGTAAGATGTTCATTTTGTGGAAAAGCGCAAGAAAACGTTAGAAAAATAGTTGCGGGTCCAGGTGTATATATTTGCGATGAATGTGTAGAATTATGTAATAGTATAATAGAAGCAGAACTATATGATGATGAAATTGCAGGATATACATTAAATGAAATAAAAAATTTACCTACACCAAAAGAAATAAAAAATATATTAGATGATTATGTAATAGGTCAAGATGAAGCTAAAAGAACTTTATCAGTTGCTGTATATAATCATTATAAAAGAATTGCACATGAAGAAAATGCAAAAAAAGATGATGATGTAGAAATACAAAAATCTAATATTTTATTACTTGGTCCAACAGGTTGTGGAAAGACTCTACTTGCAAGAACTTTAGCAAGAATATTAAAAGTACCATTTGCAATAGCAGATGCAACAACTTTAACAGAAGCAGGATATGTTGGTGAAGATGTTGAAAATATTCTTTTAAAGTTAATTCAAGCAGCAGAAGGAGATGTAGAAAGAGCAGAAAAAGGAATTATATATATTGATGAAATTGATAAAATTGCAAGGAAATCAGAAAATGTTTCTATAACAAGAGATGTAAGTGGTGAAGGTGTACAACAAGCATTACTTAAAATAATAGAAGGAACAGTTGCTTCTGTTCCACCACAAGGAGGAAGGAAACATCCTAACCAAGAATTAATACAAATAAACACAGAAAATATATTAATTATATGTGGAGGAGCTTTTGAAGGATTAGAAAATATAATTAAAGAAAGAACTGGAGAAAAAGAAATTGGTTTTGGTAAAAAAGTTAAAGTTAAAAAAGATGAAGATAAATATGAAGTGTTTAGAGAATTATTACCACAAGATTTACTAAAATTTGGTTTAATACCAGAATTTATTGGAAGATTACCAATAGTTGCAACTCTAAGAGATTTAGATAAGGAAACTTTAATTAAAATATTACAAGAACCTAAAAATTCTTTGGTAAAACAATATCAAAAATTATTTGAAATAGATGGAGTAGAACTTGTATTTGAAAGAGAAGCATTAGAAGCAATTGTTGATAAAGCTATTGAAAGAAAGACTGGAGCAAGAGGTTTACGCTCTATTATAGAAGAAATAATGAGAGATATTATGTATGATATACCTTCTAAACCTAATATTCAAAAATGTATTATAACAAAGGAAACTGTTTTAGGTGTAGAAGGGCCAAAAGTTATAGAAGGCGAACCAAAGGAAATGAAAAAAGCATTTGTGAAGAAGAAAAGACAAGAGCCTGAAAAAAATAACCAAGAAACTGCATAAATTTTAAAGAATCCTATTAAATAGGGTTCTTTTTAATAGTAAATTATTTTGATTTTTCTTGCTATTTTTCTTTCTGTATAGTAAAATTGTGTTGAAAGGAAAAGAAAAATGGTAATTTTAGGTGATAAAAAAATAGATATAAATTTAACCAAAGAAAATATGTGTGTATTAATGGATTTTGATAAAACAACAACAAGTTTTGACAGTCTGGATTCATGGGCAATTGCAGGAATGACAGCAAAAGAAGGTTGTGAACAAGAAATAAATAAATTATATGAAAAATATAGACCAATAGAAATGGATTATAGTATTTCATATGAAGAAAAGAACAAACAGATGGAAATATGGTATAATTCTTGTATGAATTTATATTACAAGTATAAATTTAACAAAGAAAAGTTAAAAGATGTTGTTGAAATTGCTAATTTAAATTTTAGAAAAGGGGCAAAAGAGTTTTTACAATATATGTATGAAAATAAAATACCAGTAGTAATACTATCAGCAGGAATAGGAAGTGTAATAAAAGAATTTTTAAATAAAGAAAATTGTTTTTTTGATAATATAATTTTAATAAGCAATAATTTTATATTTGATGAAGATGGAAATGCTTTAAAATTAGAGAATTCATTAATACATACAATGAATAAGTGTATAAATGGTAAGTTAAAAGGAATGTGGAAAGAAGAATTTAAAAAAAGAGAATATAGATTATTATTAGGTGATACAATAGAAGATATAGAGATGACTGATAATACTAAAAAAACATTTAAAATTGCTTTTTTAGATAAATTAGAGAATATTGATGTATATAAAAAAGAATTTGATATAATACTTACAGGTGAAGATGCTACATTTGATGAAGTAAGAAAAATAATAAATATATAGAAAGAAGGGATAAAATGAGTAAAGTTAAAAATATTTTGTGGGGAGTTATAATTTTAGTAATTGGAATAATATGGGCTTTAAATGCATTAGAGATTACAAATATTACTATATTTTTTGAAGGCTGGTGGACTTTTCTTATAATTATACCAAGTTTAATATCTTTGATTACAAATGAAAGTAAAATATGGAGTGCAATTTTACTTGTTATAGGAATTGTGTTGTTTTTATGTACAAGAGGAATAATCAGTTTTACATTGATTTCAAAACTAATAATACCATTTATATTAATAGTAATTGGTTTAAGTTTGATATTTAAAAATACTATTGATAAAAGACTAAAAGAAAGAATAGAGACTATAAAAAAAGATAAAGAAAAATTAGAGGAATATTGTGTGACTTTTGGATCAGAAGACATAAGTTATCAAAATCAAGAATTTAAAAGTGCAAAATTAGATTCAATATTTGGAAGTATGGTTTTAAATTTAAAAGAAGCCACTATAACTAAAGACCAAATTATTAATGTAAATGCCATATTTGGTGGAGTAGATATAATAGTTCCTCAAAATGTAAATATCAAAGTAAAATCAACACCTATTTTTGGTGGAACTAGTAATAAGGTGAAAACAACTTTTAATGAAAATTTACCTACTATTTATATTAATAGTGTTGCTATGTTTGGAGGTGTAGAAATAAAATGAGACCTTTCCAAAAAGTGATAAAATATGGCGCAATTGCTTTAGCAATATATTTAGCAATAATGATTATAAGTGTAATTATTTTTGTAATAACTACAATCTTTGGTATTGGGGTTGGAATTGAAACAATAAGTAATAATATAAATGATAATGATTTAGTTAGTTATACACAAGAATATAGTGGAATAGATAGTTTAAATATAGATTTAGGAAATCATGCATTAGAAATTAAGAATGGTGATACTTTTAAAGTAGAATTGATAAATGTTTCTAAAAATCTTTTGGTTAAACAAGTTAATTCAGGAAAAGAATTAAAAATAGAAGATAAAACATTTAGATTATTTGGAGATATAGATAAAGAATCTAAAGTGATTATATATATACCAAACGATTTAGAATTTAAAGATATTAAACTTGATTTAGGTGTTAGTGATACTAATATAGAAGAAATTAAAACTTCAAAATTAGAATTAGATATTGGAACTGGAAACTGTAAGATTAACAATATACAAGTAGCAAATGCTGAAATTGATAGTGGAGCAGGTAATACTACTATAGAAAATTCTTCTTTTGGAGAATTAGAATTTAATGGAGGAATAGGAGAGACAAGTCTTAACTGTGAAATTTTAAATAGAGGTGAAATAGAAGCTGGTGTTGGCAATTTAAGAATAGATCTTATTGGTTCTAAAGATAAGTATAAATTAAGAGCAGAGACTGGAATAGGTAATTTAATAATAGATGGAAGTGAAGTGAAAAATGGTCAAATTATTGGAAATGGAAATATAAATGTTAATATTGAAGCTGGGATTGGAAAAACAAATATTAATTTTGTAGAAGAGACTATTTAAAATAGAAATGCAAAAAATCCACTAAATAAATTAGTGGGTTTTTATGGATTGTGAACTACCCATCGTCTAAAGCCAATGGGATTGCGGTTGCCTATATTTCAATTAAATTTTTCCAATATTTTTTAGGCATATACTGCATTTGACATCTTGGATTTGTCCTTTCCTTTATTGAGATAGTATTAAAAAATAATTTCCATAAATTTTGATATTCTATTTCTTCATCTGTAATAGTAGGTATTTTTAAGTTTTTACTATTTATAATTTTATATTCAGAAGAATTATATATAAAGCAAAATTCGTGGCTTTGGTCATGTATTATAAATTTCATATTAGGAAGTCTTTTTATAAAGTGTTGTCCGCAAAGGTTCTAATATCAAATTATCTGGATTTATTTTGCTATAACAAAAATTTTCTCCTATTTCTTGAAATCTGAGTAACCCTTTTAATTTATGGCATTCAGATAATACTTTTTTTCGCAAGCTAATTGTTTTAAATACATATGATAGGATAATTTTATTGTTGATTTCAGAACCGATATCAAACCCATTACATATATAATTTAAAATATTTATATCTTTTTCTTTGTCATTTGATAAAAATGCATAATAAATATTTTTTAACGTTTCTATAGATATCAATTTAGGAATTGCATCAAATATTCTTTTTGATTTTTCATAATCAGTTTTTATAAATTCTGTCTTATCTAAAAAGTTTTCTATATAATTATTTTTAGAATATAGTTTTTGAGGTAAAGTTTTTTCAAAATAACATTTAAAAATTGTTGATAGCAGTCCATCAAAACTACCATCATATATATATGTTTTATTTATAAGTTTCCAGTTAGACATTTTATTTTATCCTCCTTTGTAGGTGTAATTTTATCAAAAAGAGATAATTGTTTAAAATTTTCTTTGTTTAAATTACTTCTTTCTTGATAAATAAGATTTGTTTCTATAAAATTTTCATTAAATTTATAAACTTTTTCAAAATATTTTCCGTCTACATGTTATAAAATATTTAGCTCTTTTTATTGTAATTCCTAACTTTTTTAAATCCTCGAAGTTTAAATTATTATTTCTTCTTGCTCTTATTATTTTTTTTGCTGAAATTATTCCAATTCCTGGGACTTTTAGTAATGTATAATAATCTGCTTTATTTATTTCTATTGGGAATTTGTCTAAATTCCTAATTGCCCAGTCGCATTTAGGGTCTAATATTGTATTAAAATTAGGATTTTTTTCATTTAAGAGTTCATCTACTTTAAAACCATAAAATCTAAGAAGCCAATCAGCTTGGTATAATCTGTTTTCACGAAGTAGAGGCGGACTTTCTAAAGTAGGAAGGTTTTTATCATTATTTATGCTGATATATGCTGAGTAATATACTCTTTTTAATTTTAATTTGTTATATAGATTTTCGGATAATTTTAATATTTTAAAATCACTCTCAGGCGTAGCGCCTATAATTAGTTGAGTTGTTTGTCCTGCAGGTACAAAATCTTTTTTAAATTTATTTTTATCTAATTTATTTGTTTTTATATTATTAGAAATATAAGTCATGGGAACAAGTATTCCATCTTTTTCTTTTTGTGGTGCCAATAATTTTAAACTATTATTTGAAGGAAGCTCTATATTAATACTCATTCTATCAACTAAATTGCCTAATTTATCAATCAAATCTTTACTACAGCCAGGAATGGTTTTACAATGGATATATCCATTAAAATTATATTCATTTCTTAAAATTTTCACAGTCTCAACTAATCTTTCCATTGTATAATCAGGATTTTTAATAACAGCAGAGCTTAAAAATAGACCTTCTATATAATTCCTCTTATAGAAATTAATTGTCAAATCTGCAACTTCACGTGGAGTAAATGTTGCACGTTTTACATTATTAGAACATCTGTTAATACAGTATTTACAATCATATATACAACTATTTGTAAAAAGTATTTTAAGAAGTGAGATACATCTTCCATCAGCTCCCCAGCTATGGCATATCCCTGCAAAATTTCCATTTCCTATCCCTGAATTTAAGTTTTTTCTATTACTTCCACTAGAGCTACAAGAAGCATCATATTTTGCAGCATCTGATAGTATTTCTAATTTTTCAAATATATCCATGTAGACCTCCAAAGCGAATATTTGTTCTAATTATAACACAAAAAAATTAAAAGTCAAACATTTATTTGACTTTTTTAAATCTTAAAAAACATTTTTTCTTTATGAATCTTGAAAAATCAATACTTGTACCAATTGAAAAATTTTTTTTATTTATTATAAAAGCATGGGTTTTATCTAAGTATAAATAGAAAAAATCTTGTGTTTCAAATATTTTTCTTAAATTTAGATATTTTACAGTGTTCATATTTATATTGTCTGATACTTTAAAATATCTTTCATAAAATTTAAATGTAAATGATTTTTCTTGAGAAATAGTTTCACCTTTTAATTCTTTTGTAACTACAAAGATAGGGTGAAAATATCTATATAAGCAAAATCCTGTAAAAATAATTGCCGAAAGAGTTGCTATTGAATAATATTTATATGCTATTTGTAATACTATTAAAAAAAGGATAAATGCAATTATAATTACATTAAATAATGTTGATTGAAAACGATATTTTTTACTATGGAATTCTAAGAATTTTCGATATATTTCTTTATCATATTTTGTTTTATTTTTAAATAATATTTTCAAATTTATCACCAATTTAAGTATAACAGTAAATACTGAAAAATTAAAGATGAAAAGTAAAAAAAATGGATAAATTTAATATTATATAAGAATATTTTAAAGTAAAAAATGCAAACAAGGATATCTTGGAATAAATATTGCAATATCATGCAAAAATATGTTAAAATATATGTATACAAATATTTTTCTCTTAAGGCAGATACTTCTGCTTTGGTAATACTTTTTAACGTGGCAACTATAGAGAAAGGAATGCTATGTACAGGAATGAAACATCTATTTTTGACGGAATGAAAGTTGGGACAATGATTAGGCTTGTTTCAAGCAAGCGAAAAAGGGCTAAAAGAAGCTATTTTAGTCCAATTTATTTGAATGGAGCTAGTGGCCAAGTTTTCCATACTTGTATGGACGATGCAAAAGATTGGTATTATTGTGGAAGTAGATTATACCATGAAAAAACTCTTGTTAAACTAATGGAAGCAGAACCTACCATACCGTTTGAGCTAAATGGTGTTGAAGGTGCAAATTTTGCTATTAGAGAAGCAAATAATATTATTAGAGAAGTTTATCAATATTTCGATGCAGAGATATTGAGAAGTGTCAAGATAGAAGATATAAACAAACTTCTTAATATAAACCCCATTCCAAAGAAAAGCTGTCATGTATATGGTAGAAGTGATGAGCTTTTAAGAGATGGAACAAGAGCTAAGCCTGGAACAAGGGTTAAAAATACGGCTTTTGAATACTCATATAGAAATGCAAGATGTAGAGGAGCAATATTAGATTTAGTATTTACAAATATGTATTATATGATTGCATCTGCTTCTGATTATGCAGTTCCACAGGCAGTATTGTATTGCTTGGGTGAAGTGACAAGAGATCATAGAGTCGATATGAAACAAATGCTTTTTGATGCTAATGGTTATATACCAAGAGGACCTTGGAAAACCAAGCTTCGTGCAGTTGCATATATCAGACCAGATAATTTCAATTATATGAAATTGAGAAATGGAATGTATATGCTAAGTTCCAATACAAGATAAGTAGAAATTCTTGTAATAGTAAAGAAGACTCTTTTATAGGGTCTTCTTTTTAAAAATAGGAACAATGTACAAGTATTAACAATATAATTAGTTTAGGAGTGATTATATTGGCATATTCAGATAGAGAATTACTAGCAAGAATAATTCAATGTGAAGCAGGTGGAGAAGGGGATAATGGCATGAAAGCTATTGCAACAGTTGTAATGAATAGAGTTTATACAAGCGAACGGCGAATATGCAAGGGTATCACAAGGAGGAAATATTAGAAATATAATATTTCAAGAGAAACAATTTGACTGTAGTACAGAAACACTTTTTGGAAATTATAATCCACAAAATATCTATAATATGAATCCTACAAATGAACATTATTATATAGCAGATTGGGCATTATCTGGAAATAGATTAAATGAGATAGGAGATTGTTTATGGTATTTAAATCCGTTTAGACCTACTTGTGGAAGTGTATTTCCTAGTAATGGTTCTGGCACATTTCACACAAGATTAGGAGAACACTGTTTTTATAGACCAACTGAAAAGTATAGAGATACTTAAAAATATAAGAAAAATTAAAAATAAAAAATTAAAAAATGAGAGGAGAATTTTATGATAGAAGATAAAAAGAATGAAAAAGAAAGAGAAAATAGACAAAATGTTATCAATCAAAATTCACCAGAAATTTTAACAAATTCAATTTATACACCAGCATTTTTAAGAACACAGATAGGAAAACTTATGAGAGTTGAGTTTTTAATTGGAACAAATAATATGGTAGATAGAATAGGAATATTACAAGATGTAGGGGCAAGTTACATATTGCTACGTTCTTTGGAAAGTGATAGTATTACTTATTGTGATATTTATTCTATAAAATTTATTACAATTTCACAAAATCAATCTAATATGTATGGTACGATAAATAATATGTATAGGTATTACTAAGTGCACATTTAAAATCTTAAAATAGAATTTTTAATGAATAAAATATCATAATTATGATATTTAAATTTATTTATCGTTAGTGTAAAATTAATGTAGGCAAAATATAAAAAATGCCTATATAATTTTTATCAAAAAAATATTGAAAAAACA
>CALXZU010000013.1 GCA_944393325.1 uncultured Clostridia bacterium | reverse complement strand
TTGAAGATATACCAGAAGATTGGGTATGCCCAGTATGTGGTGTTGGAAAAGATATGTTCCAAAAGAAAGAAGATTAATAATTAAAGGCATCGATATAAAAATATTGGTGTCTTTTTTGTTTGCTTAAAAAATTAATTGCTTTTTAATAAAAAAGCTGATATAATAGTTATGTTAATGAAAGAGAGGTAATGTAAATGGTTACAGTAATAATACCAGCTTATAATGAGGAAGAAAATATAGCAAATGTAATTAATATGTGCAAAAAGAATAAAAGTGTAGATGAAATAATAGTAGTAAATAACTTATGTACAGACAAAACAGAAGAAATAGCTAAGAAAGAAGGTGCAAAAGTTATTTTTTGTAATAAACAAGGAAAAGGTTATGCAATGGAAGAAGGTATTAAACATTCAAAAAATAATTGCATAGTATTTTTAGATGGAGACATAAATGATTATGTAGATAATGTAGTAGATATACTCGCAAAGCCAATATTAGAAGACAAAGCAGATTTTGTAAAAGCAGACTTTGATAGAGAACATGGAAGAGTTACATTTTTAGTTGCACAACCATTATTAGAAATACTATTTCCTAATATGAAAAAATATGGACAACCATTAAGTGGTATGATAGCTGGAAGAAAAGATGTATTTGAAAAATTAACTTTAGAAAAAGATTATGGAGTAGATATTGGATTATTATTAGATGTAACAAATATGAATTTAAGAATAGAAGAAGTATTTATAGGAAAAATAAAGAATGTATCAAAAGACTGGAGATTATTGCAAACAATGTGTAAAGAAGTAATGAGAGCAATAATTAATAGGAGCAATGTTAAATGAAATTATATATTTTAAGGCATGGAGAAACTGATTATAATAATCAAGGTAGATTTCAAGGACAAAATGATATTAGTTTAAATGAAAGAGGAAAAAAACAAGCAGAGGAAACTAAGATCAAATTAAAAGATATAAAATTTGACAAAGTTTTTGTATCACCATTAAAAAGAGCAATTGAAACAGCAAAAATAGTAGTTCCAGATTATAATTTAGAAGTAGATAATAGAATAATAGAAAGAAGTTTTGGAAAATTAGAAGGTAAAAAAGGATATCTGGATTATGAAAAGAAAATAGAAGAATATAAAATAGAAAGTATTTTTAAATTAGAACAAAGAGTAGAAGCATTTATAAAAGATATATTAAATAAATATGCAGAATGTGAAAATGTTTTAGTTGTAACACATGGTGGAATAGCACAAATAATTAATAAATTATTAGATGAAAAATATAATGATGATAATTTTAAAGATTTTATCTTAGACAATGCAAAATATATTTGTTATGAAAGGTAGATAACAAAAATGGATATCAATGAGTGGGAAAAATTAGAGCTTGAAGTAAATGAAAAATTAAAGTTACAAAAAGTAGAAAAGACAGAAGAGAAGGAAAAAGACAAATTAGAAATTACATATATAATGGTGTGGACTAAAGTATGTGGTGGAAGCAAAATAATTTTAGAATATGCAAACAGATTAGCTCAAAAAGGACATAAAATAAATATTGTTACATATGATGAATATCCATCTTGGTATGAATTATATGATAAAATAAATTTTGTAAGAGTACCAGATAATGAAGATATAGAAAAATACATACCTTATTCAGATGTAGTAGTTCCAACAAGTTGGAAATGTATAAGAAAAGCAATAAAAGCAAATAAAGGACCTGTTTCATTTTTTGAGCAAGGAGGTTCACATCTATTTGAAATAGATAAATTAAATGAAACAAAAAGAAAAGTTGTATATGATAGAATTCAATTACCTGCATTTATTTATACAGTATCAAGATATTCAGCAGATAAGTTAAGAGAAATATATGGAAGAGATTCAAGTGTTATTTATAATGCATTAGAAAATAGCATATTTTTTCCTAGAAAAGAGCAAAGAAATGGAGAGAAAATAAGTATTACAATAGTTGGTTCCGAAGATTTTAAATTTAAAAATGTTGGAGAAATATTAGAAGTAATAAGGGAATTAGAACAAAATTATCCAATTAAATTAAATTGGATAACACAAACAGAACCTAAAAAATATATAGAAGAGAGAAAAAAGGCAATAATTAATCCTGAGCAAAATGTCATAGGAGATATTTTAAGAGATACTGATATATATATTTGTAATTCAGAGTATGAGTCTTTTGGTTTGCCAACATTAGAAGCAATGACTTGTGGAGCAGCAGTTATAACAACAGATACCGGTGGAATGAGAGATTTTGTAGTAGATGGAGAAAATGCTTTAGTAATAAATCACCATGATAAAAAAGATATGAAATCAAAGATAGAAAATTTAATAAATCATAGAGATTTAATGAATAGAATAGCTCACAATGGAATGGTAACAGCAAGTAAGTTTAATTGGGATAATACTATTATACAAATGGAAAAATATTTTAGAAAAATAGCAAAATATAAAACAGTAATAATGAGTGAAAATGATAGTTAGGAGAATAAAATGGAAGATAAAATAACAAATTTTTTAGCATATAATGGTAAAGTAGGAGTAACATGTATAAAATCAACCAAAATGGTAGAAGAAGCAAGAAAAATACATGATTTAAGTCCTTTAGCAACGGCGGCATTAGGAAGAGTACTTACAATAACAGCACTTATGGCTAATGAAATGAAGGGAAAAGAAGATAAAATAACAGTTCAAATAAAAGGTAATGGAGAAATAGGAACAATACTTGCTGTTGCAAATAATCAGCCAGAAGTTAAAGGTTATGTTCAAAATCCATATGTGGATTTACCGTTAAATGAATTCGGTAAATTAGATGTAGGAGGAGCGGTAGGAAACGAAGGGTATATAAATGTAATAAAAGATATCGGATTGAAAGAGCCATATATCGGCGTTTCTAATTTAACATCTGGAGAAATTGCAGATGACTTTACCAACTATTTTGCAAACTCAGAACAAAGACAAACTGCTATAGCATTAGGTGTATTAGTAGATAAAAATGGAGTAAGAGAAGCGGGAGGATATTTAGTAACTCCGATGCCTGATGCTACAGATGAAGATATATCTAAAATAGAAAAAGGAATATTTGAAGCAGGAGCAATTTCTAAAATGTTAGATGAAAAATTAAGTTTAGTTGATATTGCAAGAAAGATAACAGGAGATAAATATATTAAAGTAATAGAAGATTGTAAAATGCCTACATATAAATGTGATTGTTCAAAAGAAAAGATGAAAAAAGCACTTCTAAGTATTGGAAAAAAAGAATTAGAGAATATACTAGAAGAAGATGGAAAGGCAGAACTTGTTTGTCATTTCTGTAATAGGAAATATGATTTTAATAAAGTAGAATTAGAAAAATTATTAAATCAAATAAAATAAAAATATAGAGGATTTGAAAAAAAGTATTAACAATTAATCAAATCCTCTATATTTGAGATGTTACTCGTATTTTGCGTGACTACGAATAGCACGCCATTTGCCATTAGAGCATCTGACAACATATCCGTCGAGTTCTGTCCAGCCAAGTTCAACTGAGTAGTTTTTGCGAATATTGTCTAACACCTCAAGAGCTTCAGCCTTGGTGTCTAAATATGGACTTCTAAATATATTAGAATCCACCATACGCTTTGGTGAGGTATATACAAGCATGAAAACTCCTTTCAAAAAATATAGGCATACTTATATTATACTACAAATTAACATAAAATTCAAATTACACAAATCTATTTTTTCTCATTTTTAGTAGACTTGTTTTCTTTAACTTCTTTAGGAACAACAATGTTTTTAGGTTTCTTACTTGAAGGAGTAGGAGTACCTGCGTTTAAATGGTCATATGCTGGAGAAATATTTAAATTTGAACCATCACCTTTAACTACTTCTATATTTTTATTTTCACTCATAACAATACCTCCTAAAAAACTTTTCTATATATTACCATAATAAAAATAAAAAGGCAAGATGTTTAAAAAATATTGACATAGAGCTAAATTTATGACATAATAGTAAAGAATTTTAAATTAAGAAGGGATAATTATGCAAATAAATGAAATAAAAGCAAAAATAGAAGCAATATTATTTGCAGCAGGAAGAGCAGTTGATAAAAACGAATTAATATTAGCATTAGAATTATCAAGTGAGGAAATAGAGAATATAATTTCAAATATGCAAAATGATTATAAAAAAGAAGATAGAGGAATTGAATTAATCAAAGTAGATAGTTCATATCAATTATGCACAAAAAAGGAAATGTATGAAGCTATATATCCTGTATTAGATAAAAGAAGCAAACCTAATTTATCAACAGCAGCTTTAGAAACATTATCAATAATAGCATATAATCCAAAAATAACAAGAGCAGAAATAGAAGCAATAAGAGGAGTATCAGCTGATGCTTGTGTATATAAGTTATTAGAATATGGATTAATAGAAGAAGCAGGGAAAATTGATTTACCAGGAAAACCAATGTCATATAAAACAACAAATGACTTTTTGAAAATGTTTCGGTTATTCTTCTTTAAAAGAATTACCAGAACTTCCAAGATATAAATTAGATGAAAATAAACAAATAGTTATAGATGATTTATTAGAAGAAAATGAAGAAGCTATAGAGGCACCTAACCCCGAAAGGGAAGATGAAGAAAAGAATTAAATAATCAAAAAAATAATTAGAAAAGAGGTTTTTAAAATGAAATTATCACGGAACAGGAATGGGAACTGTTAAATTAAATAATTTAGATGAAATGTATCCAGGACAAAGCATATTGCTTCAAACTGGGCAATTAGTACAATATGGTGCCGGTTTATTTGGGTATAATACAGTACCATTATTATTAAGAAGAAAAATAGAACGAATAATAGTTAAAACTTTAAATAAATATGGATGTATAGAGGTATTACTTCCAACATTACAACCAGATACTATTTGGAAAAATTCAGGAAGATATGATGGATATGTAAATGATGGAACAATGCTAATTACTGAATCAAATAAAGGAACATTTTGCTTAGCTCCAACAGGAGAAGAAGCAATGTTAGAATTTGCAAGAGAAAAATTAAAATCATACAAAAATTTACCAGTAACATATTATCAAATAGGAGAAAAATTTAGAAACGAAATACGTACAAGAGGATATTTACTAAGAGGAAAAGCCTTCCCAATGCTTGATGCATATAGTTTTGATGCAAGTCCAGAAGGAATGGAAAAATCTTATGAAAATGTAAGAAAAGCATTTTTAGAAATATTCAAAAAAATCGGCTTAGATGTTATTCCAATTGTTGCAGATAATGGAGCAATGGGAGGAAAAAAATCAGAAGAATTTATGCTAATTTCAAGCCAAGGAGAAGATAAAATACTATATAATGAAGAAACTGGCATTGGTTTAAATACTGAAATATTAGAAAAAGAAAATTATATGGAATATTTGAAAGAAGAATATGGAATAGATAGTATAGAAGGATTTAAGGAAATAAGAACAATGGAATTAGGGCACATTTTCCAATTAGGAACAAGATATTCTGAAATAATGAATGGAAAGTTTACAGACAAAGAAGGAAAAGATGCTTTATACTATATGGGATGTTATGGAATAGGAGTAAGTAGAACTTTGGCAGCTTTATATGAACAATGTTTAATAAAAGATAAAAATGAAAATCCTTGTGGTTTCTATTTGCCAGAAAATATAGCGCCATTTAAAGTACAAATAATTCCTAAAATGGATGATGAGGAAAAAATAGAAATCGCAGAAGAAATTTATAGTATGTTAAATAAAGAGGGAATAAATGCTATATTAGATGATAGAGAAAATATCAATATAGGTGCTAAAATAAAAGATAGTAAAGTTCTTGGAACACCAAATATTCTAGTTATTGGTGACAAGACGGATGGAAATATTTTAGAAATTGAAAATAATAAAACAGGTGAAAAAGTAACAGTAAATAAAGAAGATTTAGCAAAAGTTCTTAAGAAATAATAAAAAAATTATTCACAAAAAATACACATTTAAAATACCTTTTAGATATAATATATGGTTAAAATAAGCATATACTAAATAAGGAACATACATTATGGCTATAAAAAGGAGTTGAATGTGTATGGAATTAAAATTAAAGAAAAGAGAAAGTACAGAACTTGTTGATTTGAAAAATGTATTAGATTATAATCAGAAAGTTGAAGCAAGTAATGAAACTTTTCAAAAATTGATGTTTATTTACAAAATGGCGATTAAAGAAGTAAATACAAAAATAGAAATTTTTAAAGACGAATTTAAGATGTTTTATAATTATGATTTAGTTGATCATGTAAATACAAGGATAAAAGCACCTAAAAGTATTATACAGAAAATGACGAAAAAAGAATGTAAATTAACATATAAAGAAATGATAGAAAACATAAATGACATTGCAGGAATACGTATTATTTGTCCGTTACAAAAAGATATATATACTATTAAAAATTTGTTACAAAATGTACCAGGAATTAAAACTATAAAAGAAAAAGATTATATAAAAAAACCAAAAGAAAGCGGATATTCAGCATATCATATAATTTTAGGAATCCCTGTAATGTTGTCACATCAATTGATTTACGTAAAAGTTGAAATACAAATAAGAACAATGGCTATGGATTTTTGGTCAAGTTTAGAACATAAAATGAAGTATAAACCACAAAATGATGAACCAACAAAAAAACAAGCAAAAGAGTGGGTTAGTTGTGCAAAGGTTATTAATAAATTAGATGAGAAAATGATGCTGTTGAACGAAACTTGATAAAAAATGTTGACAATAGAGTATAAAAATGTTACAATTTAATTGTAAAAACTTATTGAAGAAATCAATAATAATAAAAAAGAGCAAGGCAAAGCCTTACTCATGGTCATTAGGTAGGAAGTTCGTATTGTTGTTAGAGTTATGAGTACGAACTTCTATTTTTTTCTTTATATCATGGTATTTTACATATGTATTATATCCTAGACTAGCTAGAAAACATATAACAATACCTATTATAAGTAATATAAGAGCTGTACCCAAGAATTTAATCGCTAATGTAGTTTCTTCCACTTTTTCACTCACCTCCTCGTTGTTGCAACTTTAAGAAAAAACTTATGTTGCATAGTAATAACAACAAGTTATTAACTAACAGCTTGTTGTTATTGTATACAACTAAGCTGCCTAGGTGAGCGACCTAATGACAAAAACATTATAATAAAATTAAATATAAAAGTCAATAAAAATGTAAAAATAAATTTATAAATACAAAAATAAAATAATCACAAGTTTATTCTTGTGACTATTTTTTGTCTGATAGACCTACTAAATAATCTAAAGATGTTTTATAAAATTTTGCAAGTTTGATAAGGCTATTAATATCAATTGTAATCTCTCCTGTTTCATATCTTGAATAAGTCTGTTGAGTGCAACCCAATAATTTTGCTAAATCTTTTTGTGTTAAATCATTATCTTCTCTTAAATCACGTATTCTTAAATTCATTAAACTCACCTCAAAAAAATTATAAAATATTCTTTAAACGTGTATTGACTTTTACGCGTTATACGTGTACAATTAAATAAATTAATTTAAGAGGTGAAAGAAAATGAAAAAAACAAATGAAAAAGGAATTACATTGGTTGCTTTAATAGTAACAATAATTGTCTTGCTAATTCTTGCGGGAGTAAGCATGGCAATGCTAACAGGAGAAAATGGAATACTTACACAAGCACAGAATGCAAAAGAAGAGACAGAAAGAGCACAAGAAAAAGAAGAAGCTTTATTAGAAGAACTTGAAAATAAAATAACAGGAAATAGTTATTTAACATCAAAAGGAATAAATGCACCAGTATTAAAAGATAATATGGAACTTGTAACATATGATGAAGAAACTGGTGAATGGAAAGAAAATAACTCAAGTGAAGCATATGATTATGTAGCAGGTACGGGAACAGAAGATAATAATAAAAGTAAATGGGCAAATGCAAGGGTGACAGTAGATGGAGTAGATAGTTATTTTGTATGGATACCAAGATATGCATATAAGATAACATATAATAATCCTGAAAATAAAAGTGAAGGTGGAACAATAGATGTAAAATTCTTAGTAGGAACATCAGATAATTATTATGATGAAAATGGAGAATTGAAAGAAGCAAAAAGAGCAGTAACGGGACATGAAGATACAACAAGTGATTACTATGTACACCCAGTTTTTACAAATAATGTAGACTTAGGAGGTTGGGATAGTGAACTAACAGGAATATGGATAGGAAAATATGAAACAAGTTTAGTAGATAAAGAGAGTAAAGAAAATATTATAACAACAGAAACAGGAGATACAGCAGGAGATATATTATTATCAGAAAATACAGATAAAGCAATAGCAGTACAACCAGGACTAAGTTCATGGAGATACTGTACAATAGGTAATATGTATACAAACGCAAAAGGTTATGCCAAAAATTTAAACTCACATATGCTAAAAAATAGTGAGTGGGGAGCAGTAGCATATTTAACACATAGTCAATATGGAAGAAATGGAACAAGAATAACAATAAATGATAATGCTAATTTTATAACAGCAGATGAAAATATTAATGCAAATACAGAACAAAGTACCACTGGAAATGTAACAGGAATATATGATTTATCAGGAGGAGCATATGAATATGTAGCAGCATATTATAGTGAAAGCACAAGTAATAATTTGACGAATAACGGAAGTTCTTTAGTTGAGGATTGGAAAAATACAGCAACTAAAAAATATGCGATGATATATACAGACACAAATACAAGTTTAGCTTATAAATTAGGAGATGCAACAGCCGAGACAGAAAAGTGGCATAATAATGCTAATGTTTTTATTACATCGTTTAGTCCGTTTTTTTTACGTGGTGGCTATTCTTTTTTTGATGTTGATGCGGGAGTTTTTTTCTTTGCTAATTATGATGGTGGTTATGGTAGAGAATGTTTTTCATTCCGTATGTGCCTAGCAGTAAAGTAATAATTAATTTTTTTGTAAAAAATAGTAGTAAGCTTTGCTAACTAGTGAGATAAGTGAAGCGGGAGGCATAAGTTATGAAAATACAAGTGAAAATAGTGTTATAGAAATATATGATAAGAGTTTAGATTATATGAAAACAAGTAGATTTGTAAATGAATAATTGTTGTAATATAGGCAATATAAAAGCAAATGCTACCGTTGGTGGAATAGCAGGAATAAGTGAAGCAAATATAGATAATTGTTTTAATACTGGAAATATAAATTCAGATACTTCGATTGTAGGTGGAATAGTAGGATGTAATCAAAATAAAATTACAAATTGTTATAATATGGGAAATATAACCGGGACAGGTACAAATATAGGCGGAATTGTTGGTTTAGGGCAAGGAGATACTATTATAGAAAATACATATTCAAAAGGAATTATAACAACAGGAAGATATGGTGGTGGAATAGTAGGCTTTCAAGAAAGTGGGATAGTAAGAAATTCATATTTCTTAGAAAATACAATAAATGGTAGTAATGGAATAATAAATGATGGAGAAAGTCCAAAAAAGGAAGAAGAACTAAAAAATATTTATAATTTATTAGGAAATAATTTTTCACAAGATAAAGATAATATAAATAATGGTTATCCGATTTTAAAATGGCAAATAGATACTAGTCTTTAAGGGCTAGTATTTTTGTAAATAAAATCAAAAAATAATATTTTTTTTAGATAAGGGAAGGATTTATGTAAAATACGTCGAATAATATAAGTGTGTAAAAAGAAATAATTTGTAGAAAGTGAGGTAAAAATGCCAAGATATAGTGATGAAACAATAGAAGAAGTAAGACAAGCTAATGATATCGTAGATGTAATTTCACAATATGTGCATTTAAAAAGAAGCGGAAGAAATTTCTTTGGATTATGTCCATTCCATAATGAAAAATCACCTTCTTTTTCTGTCTCACCAGATAAACAAATATTTCACTGCTTTGGTTGTGGAGTAGGAGGTAATGTTTTTACATTTTTAAGCAGAATAGAAGGAATTAATTTTGTAGAAGCAGTTCAAACTTTAGCAGAAAGGGCAAATATACAATTGCCAACATTTGAAAATAATGCAGATGCAGCAAAAGAAGCATTAAAGGCAAAAGTATATAAAGTAAATGAATTTACGGCTACATATTATCATGAAAATTTATATAAGCAATCTGCCAAAATTGCTCAAGAGTATGTAAAACAAAGAAAACTATCTAATGAAACATTAAAATCATTCAGAATTGGTTTTTCAGGAAAATTTGATGAATTATATCAAGCATTAAAAAAAGAAGGGTTTGAAGATGCAGAAATATTAGAATCGGGATTGGTTAATAGGAATGACAATGGAAGATATATAGACAGATATAGAAACAGGTTAATGTTTCCAATATGTGATGCAAGAGGAAGAGTAATAGCTTTCGGTGGAAGAGTTTTAGATGATTCTAAACCCAAATATATAAATTCACCAGAAAATATAGTATTTAGTAAAGGAAGAAATTTATTTGGTTTAAATGTAGCTAAAAAGTCACCCGACATAAAAAAAAGATTATTAATAGTAGAAGGCTATATGGATGTAATATCACTTCATCAAAGAGGAATCAAAAATGTAGTAGCACCTTTAGGAACAGCTTTAACACAGCAACAAGGTTGGCTTTTGAGAAAAACATCAGAACAGATAATACTTAGTTTTGATTCAGATGAAGCGGGTTTAAAAGCAAAAATAAGAGCGGTAGATATTTTACAAAATATGGGATGTGATATTAGAATACTTCAAATGGAAGGAGCAAAAGATCCTGATGAATATATTATAAAATATGGAAATGCGAGATTTCAAAATATAATAGATAAAGCACTTTCTATAATTGAATTTAAAGTGAGACTATTAAAAAGAAATCTTAACTTAAATAATACAAATGATAAAATAAAATTTTTAAATGAAATAGCAAAATTAATTTCAAAAGTAGATAATAATATAGAAAAGGAAGTCTACATCGAAAAAATATCAAAAGAATATGAAATATCCAAAGAAGCCATTTATGCTGAAGTAAACAAATTAACATATGAAAATAAACAAACAGAGAAAGTTTTAGATAAAGCAAAACCAGTGGTAAGACATGTAAACGTAAAAAAACAAGAAGTGTCAGAAGCAATAAAAAGAAGAGAAAATACATTACTTGCAATATTACTTAATGGTGATATGAATATATATAAAATAATAAAGCAAAATATAAAACAAGAAGACTTTAAAGATGAAACAAATAAAAAAATTGCAAAAAGATTGTATGAAGAATTTGAAAAAGGAAATAGTAATATAAATAGTATTTTAGATGAATTAGAAGAGGAAGAACAAAATCATATAACAGCAATATTAGCAGATGATTATGAAATAGACGATGTAGAAAAAGCAATTGATGATGTAATGAAGAGTTATGAAAAAGATAGATTATCAAATAAAAAATTTGAAATTTTAGAAAAATTAGAAAATAGGGAATTAAATTTATCACAAGAAGAAAAAAATAAATTAGGGAAAGAGCTAAGTGACATTATTGTTAAATTAGCAAAAATGAAATAGGGGTGAAAAGGAAAGATGGCAAAGAAAAAAGAGGAATTAGAAGAAAATAAAACAAGCAATAAAAAAGAGGTAAAAAAAGAAGAAAAAACTAAAAAAGAAAAAATAGAAAACATAAAAGAAGATGAGAAAAATTTAGAAAAAGAAGAAAAAAATGACGAACAAGTAAAAAACGAAAAAGTAGATAAAATATTAAAAAAAGCAAAGGAACAAGGTAAAATAACATATGGAGATTTAGCAAAAGAATTAGATGATGCTAATCCGGATCAGATAGATAAGGTTTTTGATGCTTTTGAAGAAATGGGAGTAAGTCTAAACGATGATTTAGATGAAGAACCAGACATTGACGATTTAAAAGAAGTTGAAGATTTAAAATTAGATGAAATAACAGACACAAGTTATGAAGGAATAAGTGTAGATGACCCAGTTAGAATGTATTTAAGAGAAATAGGTAGAATACCACTTTTAACATTTGATCAAGAATTAGAATTAGCTAAAAAGATATTAGAAGGAGATGAAGAAGCAAAACAAAAATTAGCAGAGTCAAATTTGAGATTAGTTGTAAGTATAGCAAAGAAATATGTTGGAAGAGGAATGCTATTTTTAGATTTGATACAAGAAGGAAATATGGGATTAATAAAAGCAGTTGAAAAATTTGATTATACAAAAGGATTTAAATTTAGTACTTATGCTACTTGGTGGATTAGACAAGCAATAACAAGAGCAATTGCAGACCAAGCAAGAACAATAAGAATACCAGTTCATATGGTAGAAACAATAAATAAATTGATTAGAACATCAAGACATTTACTTCAACAATTGGGAAGAGAACCAACGCCAGAAGAAATAGCTGGGGAGATGGAAATACCAGTAGAAAAAGTAATGGAAATTCAGAAAATAGCACAAGATCCAGTATCATTAGAAACACCAATCGGAGAAGAAGATGACAGTCATTTAGGTGATTTTATACAAGATGAAGATAGTCCGGCACCTCAAGACTCAGCAGCATATACAATGCTTAAAGAACAATTAGAAGATGTAATGACTACATTAACACCAAGAGAAGCAAAAGTGTTAAAACTAAGATTTGGATTAGAAGATGGAAAAGCAAGGACATTAGAAGAAGTTGGTCGTGTATTTGATGTAACAAGAGAAAGAATAAGACAAATAGAAGCAAAAGCATTGAGAAAATTGAGACATCCAAGTAGAAGCAAAAAATTAAGAGATTATATGAACTAAAAAAATATCACGGAGGAAAAAATGGAGCAAGTTATAGATTTTATAGAAAGTGTAAAAGCATTGCAAATAGTTGATATAGTAGTAGCAATTTGCTTAATAGTACTTTTTAAAGTATTAAGCCCTAGTATATCATATGTAATTATAAAATTATTTAAATTTAATAGTAAAGGAAAGAAAGCAATTAGAGAAAGTGCATTTTATACTCCGTTAAAAGTATTTTTTACAATACTAGGAGTATATCTTGCAGTATTATTCTTAAAAGCACCATTAAATTTACATGAAGATGTTATGAATTTTGTAACAAAATTGTTTAAAATAATTAGTGTATTAGCTTTTGCAAAAGCACTAGCAGCAAGTTTTACTGCAAAATCATCATTAGTAAAAGGACTAAGAAAGAAATGGAAAAATGATGTAGATGATTCAATGTTAGAATTTGCATTAAAAGTAGTAAGAGCAATAATTTATATAATAGCACTATTTATCGTACTTGCAATATTACAAATAAATCTAGGAGGACTAGTTGCGGGCTTAGGAATAGGAGGTATCATAGTAACACTTGCAGCACAAGACACTGCAAAAAATATATTTGGTGGTGTAGTATTATTCATAGATAAACCATTTAATGTAGGAGATTGGATACAAACACCTAATTATGAAGGTGCAGTAGAAGATATAACATTTAGAACAACAAGAATAAGAAGTGCTGAAAATTATGTTATAAATATACCAAATTCAACAATAGCAGATTCAGCAGTAATAAACTGGAGCAAATTAGAAAAAAGAAGATATAAAATTAATTTAATGCTTTCATTAAATACAAAGTCAGAACAAATATCACAAGTATCTGAGAAAATAAGAGAAATGTTATTAAACAATGAACAAGTAATAAATGAAGACACAACAATAACATTCACTAACATTGCAAATAATGGATTAGACTTAATGATAGACATATATGTTACAACAACAGTATATAAAGAATATTTAAAATTAAAAGACGAACTAAACAAAAATATTATGAATATAATACATAATTCACAAATAGAAATTGCAAATCAGGCAACAACAGTTTATTTAGAAGATTAAAGCAGAGAAACAATGAGATTTATGATAAAATTTCATTGTTTTAATTTTTGTTCACATTATAGACATAAATAGTAGTTATAATATATAATATATGTGAAAAAATTAAAGAGGTGTTAGATATGGTAAATGATTGCATATTAATTGTAGATGATGAGCAAAGAATGCGAAAATTAATAAAAGATTTTTTAGTGGCTAAAGGGTTTAGTATATTAGAAGCAGAAGATGGAGAAAAAGCATTAGAGGTTTTTGCAGAAAATAAAAATAAAATAAGTCTGATTTTATTAGATGTCATGATGCCAAAACTTGATGGTTGGTCAGTTTTAAGGCAAATAAGACAAGAGTCAAAAGTACCTATTATAATGTTAACAGCAAGAGGGGAGGAACAAGATGAGTTATTCGGATTTGAATTAGGTGTTGATGAATATATTTCAAAACCATTTAGTCCAAAGATTTTAGTTGCAAGAGTAGAAGCAATATTAAAAAGAGCAAATAAAGATGTTAAAGAAATAAAAGAATATTCCGGAATAGAAATAGACAAAGAAGGAAGAACAGTAAAAGTAGACGGAAAACCAATTGAATTAAGCTTAAGAGAATATGAATTATTAGTATATTTAGTAGAAAATGAAAATATTGCTTTATCAAGAGATAAAATATTAAATAATGTATGGAATTATGATTATTACGGAGATTCAAGAACAATAGATAGCCATATAAAGAAAATAAGACATAAACTAGGTAAAAGAGGAAAATATATTAAAACAATAAGAGGAGTAGGATATAAATTCGAAACTAAATAAAAGAAGGAATAAGAGTTTTCGTCGAATTTTAGGAGAAGAAAAAAGAGATAAGAAAAAATTTAGATTTTACAAATTTAAAGAAGCCTTGAAGAATATGAATAAAATGAAAGTAAGTGATATACTTTTGTATTGTTATTTCACCTATTAGGTTTTATACCAAAAAAGAAAATTACAAGCCATTATCTTCTAAAATGAGACAAGAAGTTAGAAAAATGGAAAGTTATTCTAAAGAGATTAGACTTATTATAACAGAAAAATAAAGCCAGTAGAAGATGTAAAAAGTTATGTTTAACAAACTAAAGAAAATATCAAAGATTTACACTAATATAAGGCAAAATATAGAAATATCTGGAAAATAATTGTATTTATAGCAATTTTATGATATAAACAAGAAAAATATGAAAATTGCAACATAATGTTGCAATTTTCAAAATGGAGGAAAATAGTGGAAAATTATTGCTATTGATACGAATGCAGTATTAATATTAAATTTTGATAAAAATGAAAAGAAAATTGTATTAGGAGAGCTACATTTATCGAAATATATGAAACTTTTATGAAAAACAAGAAAATTTACTTATATAATGATATTCTTGGAGGAATGCTATATGATGAAATATCAGTTTTCTATCCAATAGTAATTAATGGTGAGTTAAATTTAGTAAAATAAAATTATTTATAGATATTGAAAATTTTATAAGTTTATGTTAAATTATGAACAACAATTGTAACAAAAAATTGCTAACTTGTACATACAATTTCTGAATTATATTGCTATAACTAATTTTGAAATGGAAATAAGTAACTTTTTTGAAATAAACTTTTCGAAAACGTCTCTCGCAAGGAAGGAGTAATATGAGCAAAAAAATAAATCCATTTAAGTCAGTAAGAGTAAAGTTGTTTTTAACGTTATCTCTTATTATAATTGGAATAATAATATTTTTAGTATTAGTAAACAATTTCGTGTTTGGGCAATTTTATTTATATAGCAAACAAACAGCATTAAAATCTGTATATGAAACAGTAAATAATTATTATAACAATGGAGAAATTGGAGATTTATCAAATGAATTAGAAAGAATAGCAGTTAAAAACAATTTTGATATATTAATTAGAGATGATCAAAATGTAAATGTATATACATCAAATAAAGACTTTTTCTCAACATTCGGACAAATGAATGAAATGACAAGCAGATTTAATACCGGTGATGGGGAGATAATAGAAGAAAATAAAGATTTTGTTATAAGTAGGATAAAAGACACTAAAAATGGACTTACATATATACTACTTGCAGCAACACTTGATAATGGATATTTACTATATATAAGAATACCAATAAACTCAATTCAAGAAAGTGTGAAAATATCTAATAACTTTTTGTATTTGATGGCTGGTTTTGCAATATTAATAGCTGCAGTAATAGTATCATATGTAACAAGAAAATTCACAGATCCGATATTAGAATTAAATTCAATTGCGAAGAAAATGTCTAATTTAGATTTTAGCCATAAATATAGAACAACAGACACTGATGATGAAATAAATAATTTAGGTAAAAGCATAAATTTAATGTCTGATAAATTAGAAAAAACAATTAAACAGTTAAGAGAAACAAATATAGAACTTGAGAAAGACATAGAAGAAAAATCTAAATTGGATGAAATGAGAAAAAGTTTTATATCAGACGTATCACATGAATTAAAAACACCAATTGCATTAATACAAGGATATAGTGAAGGGCTTTTGGAGAATGTAAATTCAGATGAAGAGAGTAGAAAATTCTATGCAGAAGTTATTTTAGATGAAACAAATAAAATGGATAGATTAGTAAAACAATTGTTAGAACTTATGAAACTTGAATATGGAAAAAGAGAGTTTAATGATACTGAATTTAATATTGTAGAAGTAGAAAAAGAGGTAATTAGAAAATCTAAAGTAATGTTAGAAGAAGAAAAAGTGGAAATAGAGTTTAATACTCCAGAGGAAATAGAAGTAATTGCAGATGATTTTTATATAGAGCAAGTAGTTACAAATTATATGACAAATGCTATAAAACATGTAGAAGAGGTTAATGGTAAGAAATTAATTAAAATTGAAAACATTGTAGATATAGAAAAAAATAAAGTAAGAGTAAAGGTGTTTAATACAGGAAAACAAATACCAGAAGAACATTTAAACAGAATATGGAATAGATTTTATAAAATAGATGCCTCACGTAATAGAAATAATGGAGGAACTGGAATAGGTTTAGCATTTGTAAAAGCTATAATGAATAATTATAAAAATGATTATGGAGTAGTAAATAAGGAAGATGGTGTAGAATTTTATTTTGAATTAGAATTAAAGATTTAAGATATTAAATAAAGAGAGTTTTTGTCTAATAAAAGACCAAAAAACTCTCTATTATTCATTATTTTTTTCTTTTGGGATATGGTTTTTCCATATCTGTTCTTAATAATAAATAATCTATACTTGTATTATAATAATCAGCAAGTTTTGATAATAGTTCTAATGGTATATTTCTTCTTCCTAATTCATAATAAGAATATGCTACTTGTGAAATATTTAGATATTTACTTAATTCATTTTGAGTTAAATCATTATCTTCTCTTAAACTTTTAATTCTTGTTCTCATACTTTTGTTCCTTTCTTTTATATAAAAAAATTATAGAATAAAACAAATTGTTATATTGACTTTTAAAACAAAATGTTTTAAAATAAAAATGAAAAAATAATGAAAGGAATGAAGCAAATGGAGAAACTAAAGAAAACCAATGGAATAACTTTAATTGCATTAATAGTTACAATTATAGTACTTCTAATTCTTGCGGGAGTAAGTATCGCTATGTTAACAGGTGAAAATGGGATATTAACTCAAGCAAAGAAAGCAGAAAAAGAAACAAAAATCGCAAATGAAAAAGAAGCAATACAATTAGAAATGATAAATAAAGAAATTAATAATAAAAAAGAATATATTGGTGAAGAATTAAAAGATAGAACTTTAGCTAATGGGGATAATTGGAAAATTGTTTCGATAAATGATATAAATAAAATATATGGAACAGGATATTATTTCGTAGGTGAAGGAATAAATATAGAGAATTATGGAAAAACAAAATATGAGTGGATTATTAATTACGATACAGGAGAAGTAACAAAATTAGAAAAAGATGGTTATACAAAACTTGCATATGGAGATAATTTAGCAGTAAAAGATAATCTTATTTTAAATGTAGACCCAATAAATATGAGTGATGAAAATTCATGGGGAGAAGGTGTAACAGTATATGGAATAACAGAAGGAGATGGCTATGGTTGGAATAAATCAGAGTTTAAATTAGATGGTGTAGATGATTATATTGAAGTATATCCACAAGAAGATATTAAGATAGATGAAGGAATTACATTTGAGTTTTATGGGAAAACCTCAAATTATGAAGTACCATTATTATCTAAAGCTAAAAGAGGAGTATTCGATACATCTAAATTTAGAGTTAGATGGAATGGTAATGGAATTAGATGTACAATGTCCGGATTAAATAGTGGTTCAAATTGGGTAGATTCTGAGTATGGTTATACGGGACATTGGATAAAGAAGGAAAATATTGGAATAATGAATTTTGAAGAAGAAGGATATTTAACAATGGTGGCAGATAGTAAAAATAACAAAATTTCATTATATTTTGATGGTGAATTTATTGACGAAACTAATTGCAATCATGATTGGATGCTAGCAGGAGGATTAACAGATAATACTATTCCATTTACAGTAGGTTTTCAGGTAGGAGGAGATACTTATACTGAATATTTTGGAAAATTAGATATTTATGCTTGTAGATTATATAACAAAGTATTAACTGCTGAAGAAATAAAAGATAATTATAATGCAACAGTTGCATATCATAATATATTAGTTAAAGAAGAAACAGAATAATAGTTTCTTCTAATTTTTTTGGTTAATGTCGTTATATGTCGAAAATTGCGATGAAAAGTTCTTTACAAATTGAAAAAAATATGCTATTATACATAATGAATTAACTCATAATATTTTTATCAATTAAATTTGTATATTTTATATAATTTTAATTTTTAAAATCAAATTTTTAATAAAGAATAAAAAATAATTAAAAGGAGGAAATATATAGAATGTTTAAATATAGTTCTATATATATTAACGTACTTAGTCTTTTAATATCTTTAATTATTTTTATTTTTACTCAATTATTTTTTTCAAATTATGATACTTTTACAAAGAAAAGTTCATTAAAAGCAGGATTCCAGGTCCAAGATATTGCTTCAGAGAAATTTACAAATGGAACAGAAAATACGAAGCAAGATGAAGAGATAAAAAAGACAGAAGAAAAAAATAATGAAAGATGGTATTTAGAAATACCAAAAATAAACTTAAGAGCAGATATAAAAGAAGGAACAACAAAAGAAATTATGGATGATTACATAGGACATTTTGAGGAAACTACAAAAGAAAAAGGAAATGTAGGTTTAGCGGCACATAATAGAGGTTATAAAAATAATTATTTCCAAGATTTAAAGAAACTAAAAGAAGGAGATATTATTTTTTATAATTATCAAGGAAGAACAATAGAATATGAAGTTACAAAACATGTAATTATAAAAGACACAGATTGGAGCTATTTAGAAGAAACAGAAGAAAATAAGATAACATTAATTACATGTGTAGAAAACGAACCGGAATATAGAAGATGTATTCAAGGAGAAGAAATAAAAGAAAGTGAGGACGGATAATTTGGAAAAAAATAATATAATTAAATTTAAGAAAAAACAAACTATAAAAAGTAAAATAAAAAAATCATTTTTAATATTTGTATCATTAATACTAAGTTTTATAGGATTTAGTAGTAGTACATATGCTACAAATATAACATCAGCACATATTTATTTAGTAGGAGACTGTGGTAGTTTAATGACATATAAAGGGAATCCTATAAAAGTAAGTTATGTAGAATATACAGATGGAGGTGTACATTATCCAGCATATTGTTTAGATGCAGCAAAACCGGGAGCAGAAACACAAGAATATACTGTTTCAATAACTAGTAGCATAAGTGATGTTGGCTTATGGAGAAGAATTATTAATGGTTATCCATATAAATCATTAGAAGACTTAGGTGTTGCAAATAAAGAAGAAGCATTTACAGCAACTAAACAAGCAGTTTATTGTTATTTATATAATCATAATCCAGCTGATTATGGTGCAATAGGAGAAGCAGGGCAAAGGACATTAAATGCATTTAATAAAATAATAAATGATGCAAATAATTCTACAGAAACAAAAATATCAAGTACTGTTACAATAAATAAAGAAAGTAATGAATGGATTGTAGATAATATAGACAAAAATTATGTATCAAAATTATATAGCGTAACAGCAGGTGCTAATATTTCTAATTATAAAATAAAAATATCAGAAAAAGAAGTTGCGGATTTAACAGGTGTTAAAATAACTGATGAAAATAACCAAGAAAAAGAAGAATTTATACCTAATGAAAAATTTAAAATATTAATTCCTATTAAAAATCTAAAAGAAAATGGTGAGTTTAATTTATCAGTAGAAACACAAGTTTATACAAAACCAGTATTATACGGAACAGCTCCAGATAGTAGTTACCAAGATTATGCAGTTACTGTAGCGTCATATGAAGATGGAACAGGAAGTATTAGTGATACATATTTTAAAAATCAAACTAAATTAATTGTTGTAAAAAAAGATCAGGAAACAGGTAATGTACTACAAGGAGTGGAATTTGAGCTTTTAGATGAAAATAAAAATGTAGTATATTCTGATTTGAAAACAAATGAAGAAGGTAAAATAGAAATAGAAAATTTAATGCCAGGAACATATTATTTAAAAGAAACAAGAACTGTTGAAGGGTATGATTTATATGAACAGTTAATAAAAATAGATTTCAAATTAAATCAAGAAGTAACTGTTACAGTAAATAATAGAAAAGAAGAAGTACCAACTATAGAAACTAAAGAACAAACTAGTAAAGAAATAAAAAGTATAGAAGTAACAAATGAAAAAGTAAAAAAACTACCAGTAACTGGTATGTAGAAAAACAATTTTTTAACCCCCTTTATATTAACATAAAGAGCATTTCTTAAGAGAAGAGAAATGCTCTAAAATAAGTTATATAATGAATAAAAATAGAAATTTTAAAATATAAATAATGAAAATAAGTTATTATTTTGTTTTATTAATATTTTCATATTGAATTTATATATTATTTTTGGTAAAATATAAATGTAAAATTTCAATAAAAAGGAGAGTAGATTTTTTAATGTTATCACAACTCGTTATACTAGTAATATTAATTTTTATTAATGCATTTTTTGCAGCAAGTGAGATAGCTTTTATTTCACTAAATGATGCAAAAATAGAGAAACAAGCAAAAGAAGGAAATAAAAAAGCAAAACAAATTGAAGGAATGTTAAAATCACCAAGTAAGTTTTTGGCAACAATACAAATAGGCATTACTTTAGCAGGATTTTTATCAAGTGCGTTTGCATCAGATGCATTTGCAGAAATGTTAGCACCAACACTTTATAATTTAATGCCATTTTTTAGTTTAACAGTATGGAATAATATATCAATCATAGTAATTACAATTATATTGTCATTCTTTACATTAGTTTTTGGAGAATTAGTACCAAAAAGACTTGCTATGAAATATTATGAAAAAATATCTTTTGGTACAATAGGTATAATTCGTACAATATTTATATTAACATCACCATTTGTAAAATTACTTACATTTGTTACAAATGGAATTTCTAAAGCATTTGGTGTTTCTGAAACAGATGAGGAGCAAGTAACTGAAGAAGAAATTAAAATGATGGTAGATCAAGGTGAAGAAAGTGGAAATATCAAGGAAGAAGAAAAAGAATTAATTAATAATGTCTTTGAATTCAATGATATAACAGTTTCAGAAATAATGAGACATAGAAAAGATATTTTTGCAGTAGATATAAACATAAGCAATGAAGAATTAATGGAAGAATTAACTAAAGAAGAGTTTCGTTATAGTAGAATACCTGTATATGATGAAACAATTGATGAAGTTAAAGGTATTTTATATGTAAAAGATGTGTTAAAAAACATAAATAAGAAAACATTTAGAGTAAAAAATGTGGTAAAGGAGGCTTATTTTGTATCACAAAATAGGTTAATAAACGAAGTATTTAAAGAATTACAAAAAAATAAAACACAAATTGCAATTATAGTAGATGAATATGGTGGAACAGCTGGTTTAATTACAATGGAAGATATATTGGAAGAACTTGTAGGTGATATTTATGATGAATATGATAAAGTAGAAAAAGAATATGAAAAAATAGATGACAATACATACCTTTTATCAGGAAGTTTACCAATTTATGATGTAAATAAATTATTAAATGCCGAAATACCAGAAGGAGATTATGATACATTATCAGGATACTTGCAAGAAGAAATGGGAAGAATACCAAAAGATGAAGAAAATCCTATAATTGAGACAGAAAAAGTAACTTATAAGATAGAAGAATATGAAGATAAGAGAATAATTAAAGTAAAAGCATGTAAAAATAATGTAGAAGAGATAGAAGAAATCGAAGATAAAGAGGAATAAAGAAAGGGATTTTTATATGAAAAGAAATTTTATTATACGTAATGTTATAATTGGAATAATAATAATTGCAATTATCGCTGTACTTTCTATATATTTTATAGGAAAAAATGCAAAAAAATATGAAGTAGAAAAAGTAAATAGTTACAATTATTTTGTGTTAGAAAAAGATAATTTATTAGGTGTAATTGATAGAAATGGAAATATTGTAATCGAAGCGAAATATGATAATGTAGTTATTCCAAATCCAGAAAAAAATTTATATATTTGCTATGAAGGTGAAAATACAAGAGTTTTCAATGAAAAACAAGAAGAAATACTTAATAATTATCAAAATATCCAACCTGTAAGATTACAAAATATTACAAGTGATTTAATGTATGAAAAATCTATTTTGACTTATGAGCAAGATGGAAAATATGGGTTAATCAATTTTGAAGGAAAACAAATTACTAAACCAATATATGAATCAATAGAAGGATTACCTTATAAAGAAGGAGAACTTTTAGTTAAAAAAGATGGAAAATATGGTGTAATTAATATTAAGGGAAATCAATTAATAGATATTATTTATGATAAAATTTCAGTAGATGGATATTATACATCTGAAAATACTTACAAATATGCAGGATATATAGTATCTAATACAACTAATGAAGGTTATAGATATGGATATATTAATTATGATGGAAAATTATTATTAGAACCAGAATATAATGAGTTATCAAGAGTAATTGGTATTTTAGATAATGAAAATGCATACATCTTATGTGCAAAAAATGGACAATATGGTATTATGAAAAATGATGAGGAATTAATACCTAACAATTACCAATCTATTGAATATGATGAAAGTAATAAAGTATTTACAACAGAGAAAAGTAAGAAATACGGAATTACAAATTTGAATGGAGATGTAATTATTGCTCCAGAATACAGCCAAATAGATATTACAGGAATTTATTTATATGCAAAAAATGACCAAGGTGTAACAGTATATAATACATCAGGAACACAAGTAAATATTGATACTAATGTTGCCATTTTAAATACATCTAATGAGAAATATAGAATAAGAATAGATAATACTGATGGTACTAAGTATGGTGTTATCAATGAAAATGGTGAACAAGTTATAGATGAGAAATATAATTACATTGAATATTTATTTGATGATTATTTCATTGTAAGTAATAGTGAGTCAAAACTTGGTGTTATTAATGATAATGATGAAATAAAAATAGATATCAATTATGATGGGCTTCAAAAAATAGATGGAACAAATGTAATACAGGCAAGTATTACAAGTGAGAATATAATTAAATTATTTTCTAAAGATTTAAAAGAGATATGTAGTCTTGTAAATGCTAAAATTGAAAATAAAGGTAATTATATAAAGATTTCTAATGATACTGATACAATGTATTTTGATAAAGATGGTAAAGAGTTAAAAAATACCGATGTATTTTCTAGTAATACTTTATTTGCAAATAAAGAAAATGATAAGTGGGGATTTGTAGATAAAAGTGGAAATACAGTAGTAGATGCTAAATATGACAAAGTTACAGAGTTTAATGAATATGGATTTGCCGGAGTAAAATTAGACGGTAAATGGGGAGTGGTAAATTCCAAAGGTGAAGAAATTTTAGAACCAACTTATACTTTAAATGAAGAACAAGAGCCATTTTTCATAGGAAATTATTACAGAGTAAGATATGGTTTTGGAGAATATTATTATACAGATTTAAATAATGAGCCAGCAACTGAAAATACAGATGTAATAAATGAAACAACCGATGAAAATATTACAAATACAGTAGTAAGTGAATAGAAAATGAAAAGTAAGGTAAATGCCTTACTTTTTAATATGTTAAAATAAAACTAAAAAAAGAGTAATTTTAGTTTGACTAAAAAAATATATAATGCTATAATCTTGTTAAGATATAACTTAATAAAATTCAACTATAAATAATGATATTAATTATTGATATACATATCAACTCTAGGTGGTAATTTTTTTGCAAGGTTTGCAGTAGATTCGTCAAATAATAGTGAAGGTTTTATACCAAAAGAATTAGCTATTAAATCTATATTTTTTAGAGTTAAATTAGCATCTCCAGTTTCTATAGTACTTAAATAAGCAACTTTAAATTTGGTTTTATTAGCAAATTGCTCTTGGGTTAATTTATTTTGGTATCTATAATATTTAGTATTTAGACCAACGATTTGCATGGAATTCATGTAATTTCCTCCTTCATATATAACTTGTTAAGATAAATATTATCTATATAAAAATTATAAATATAAAACTATAAAAACTTAATACCACTATATATTATTAAGATATATATTAATGATGTAAATATAACTAATGAAAAGAAAGGAAAATGTAAAATGGAAAAAAACAGGAAAAATGTGAATGGAATTACTCTTATTGCCTTAGTACTAACAATAATAGTACTTCTAATATTAGCAAGTGTGTCAATAGCAATGTTAACTGGAGAAAATGGAATACTTAGGCAAACAAGCAATGCTAAAGAAAATACAACAAAAGCAGAAGAGGAAGAAAAAATAAAATTAGCAGTTGTGGGAAGTTCGATAAATGATGACGGGCTTGTAGAAGTATTAGATGAAACAAGTTTTAGAAACGAACTTAAGAATCAATTTGCAAGTCAAGAATTAGATGTAGTAGTAAATGGAGATGGAAGTTTTATAATTGAAATTAAGGATACAAATAGAAAATACTATGTAAATGATGATAAAACAGTAATAAATAGTGACAATATAATAGAAATAAATAATGAAGAAGAATTAAAGACATTTAGAGATGATGTAAATAGTGGAAATAGCTATGAAGGAAAAGCAGTATTACTTACAAGTGATATAAACTTAGCGGGAGAAGAATGGGAAGCTATTGGTTATTATGACCAAGCAACAGAAGATGTTAAGTATCCAGACACAGAAAATAATAAACCATTTAAAGGAATATTCGATGGTGGTAATTGTAAGATAAACGGGATAACTATTTCATCTGATGAAATTTGTAACGGACTTTTTGGCTTAGTAATAGATGGAACGATAAGAAATATAATAATAGAAGAAAATAATAGTATTAATGGAAATCAAAGAACCGCAGGAGTAGTAGGGTATCTATATGGAACTACTGGCAATATTAGTAATTGTATAAATTATGCAGATATAAAAGGTGAAGAAACTACTGGAGGAATTGTAGGAGTAGTTGCTGGGAAACATAGAATTTTTAATTGTAAAAATTATGGAGATATAAAAGGAAGAGGCGGAATAGTAGGAAATAGTAATGGAACAAATTGGGAGCAATTTACAAAATATTATAGTGAAATAATAAATTGTGGGAATTATGGAGAAATAACAAGTGAGCCGAATGAAAATTACTATGGTGGAATTGCTGGATATTTTAAAGGAAATATTATAAATTCTTGTAATAAAGGAAATGTCAATGGTTCTTATTGGAATACAGGAGGAATTGTAGGGAGTTTAGATGGAAAAATAGAAAATTGTTATAATTTAGGAGATGTAAAAGGAGAAAAAGAAGCAGGTGGGATAATAGGAGCAGGAGGCGAAACAGATGGAACATATGTAACCAATTGTTATTCTATTGGGAATATTTTAGGAGAAAGTTCAGGAGAGATTATTGGTAGTTATTATAAGATAAATAAAATCACAAATTCTTATACAAAAAACGATACATTTACAGCAACGGATTTAGGTGATGCATTTAAAGAAGATAGTGAGGTAATAAACAATGGTTATCCATTATTATATTGGGAATAAAGTTACTTAATTTAGTAACTTTTTTTCTGTTTAAAAAATAAAAATAAGTAAATAATATAGTAAAGAAAAAGCTGAAAATAGAAAAATTGAAAAAATAAGAAAATGAAAGTAAAAGAGAAAATAAAAATATAAGAAGCGGGTGATATTTTGTTAGGAATAGCATTATCAGGTGGAGGGATAAGAGGAATAGCTCATGCAGGAGTTTTAAAAGCACTAGTAGATAACGGGATAAGTGTAGATATAATAGGAGGAACAAGTGCAGGAGCATTAGTAGGAGTATTATATGCAATGGGGTATACTCCAGATTATATTTATGAGGCATTTAAATTATATTCAAAAGAAATTGTAGGTTTAAATGGGGGTCTAATGTTTTCAGGTGTAAGAGAAAAAATATTAGGCAATAAAGCAGGAATAAAGGGTTTAAAAAGTGGAAAAAGTTTAGAAGAAGCATTTAACAAATTAGCTGTAAGAAAAGGATATAAAAATGTTGGAGAAATTTTAGATCTACCAGTAATAATAACATCAGTAGACATTAGGGATGGAAAAGAATATATATTCACAAATAGTGTACCAAATGTGGAAAACAAGGGCAGGTATATAACAAATATAGAAGTGGGAAAAGCAGTAAGAGCAAGCAGTAGTTTCCCAGGAATATTTTGTCCTTGTGAATTTGAAGGGCATAGTTTTTATGATGGTGGAATATTAGATAATATCCCTGTTTTAGAAATAAGAAAACAAGGAGTAGACAAAATAATTGCAGTAAACTTTAAAGCAGATGACATTGAAAGTTCAAGTAATATAATGGACTTAGGAATGAGAACATTAGATATAATGGGAAATAAAATATCAGAAAAGAGTTTAAATAATTGTGATTTTATATTAACTGTGGAAACAGATAAAACGGGGCTATTTGATATAGAAAAATTAGACAGTTGTTTTAAATATGGGTATGAAGCGGTTTTAAAAAATCTTAAAAAAATCAAACAAGTTTTAACAAGTAATTGAATATAATAGTATAATAATGTTTTTATTTTTTGGAGGTTTATATGAAAATTAGATATTTTGACCATGCTGCAACAACACCTGTAAAACAAGAAGTATTAGAAGAAATGTTACCATATTTGAAAGAAAAATATGGAAATGCATCATCATTATATACATTAGGAAGAGAGTCAAAGAGAGGGATTGAAGGGGCAAGAAAAAGAGTTGCTGGCTTGATTAATTGTAAACCAAATGAAATTTATTTTACAGCAGGAGGTTCTGAGAGTGACAATATGGCAATTAAGGGGATTGCATATTCTAATAAATATAAAGGAAAACATATAATAACATCAAAAATAGAACATCCAGCAGTATTACATACTTGTAAAGCATTAGAAAAACATGGCTTTAGAATAACATACTTAAATGTAAACAAAGATGGAATAGTAGATTTAGAAAACTTAAGAAGAGCAATTAGAAATGATACAATTCTAATTAGTATAATGAGTGTAAATAATGAAATAGGAACATTACAGCCAATATATGAGATATCTCAAATTGCAAAAATGTATAACATAATTTTTCATACAGACAGTGTTCAGGGCGTAGGACATATTCCTATAGATGTAAAGAATATGGGAATTGATATGCTATCATTGTCTGGACATAAAATAAATGCACCAAAGGGAGTAGGAGCTTTATATATAAAAGAAGGAATAAATATAGAAAAATTAATAGATGGTGGACATCAAGAAAAAGACAAAAGAGCAGGAACAGAAAATGTTGCAGGAATAGTAGCATTAGGAAAAGCATGTGAAATAGCCAAAAGAGATTTAGAAAAAAATATGGAATATTTAAAGAGCTTAAGAGATTATTTTATAAATTTAGTAGAAGAAAGAATTGTTGGAGCAAGTTTAAATGGTAGTAGAAAATTAAGAGTTTCAGGAAACAGTAATTTTTCATTTAAAGGGATAGATAGCCAGAGTTTACTTTTGAAATTAGATGAAAAGGGGATTTGTATATCTAGTGGCTCAGCATGCTCAGAAGGAAATGGTAAGCCATCACATGTTTTAAAAGCAATCGGTTTATCTGATGAAGAAGCAACAAGTGCAATAAGAGTAACATTTGGAGAGGAAAATACAAAAGAAGATGTAGACTATTTAGTAGACAGTATTATAGAAAGTATTAGAGAGCTAAATTCTTAGCTCTCTAATACTGATATAGCACATCTTATTCCATCAACAGAAGCAGACATAATACCACCTGCATAACCTGCACCTTCTCCACAAGGATATAAGTTTGTTATATTAGAAACTAAATTTTCATTTCTAGGTATCTTAACAGGAGAAGAGCTTCTAGTTTCAACACCTGTTAAAATAGCGTCTGGTTCTGAAAAACCTTTTAGTTTAGTATCAAAGTAAGGAATACTTTTTATTAAAGTATTAGTAACAAATGTAGGTAAAATTTCTTGTAAGTTAGACATAGTAACACCTGGTAAATAGCTAGGTTTTACTTTTCCAATATATTCTGATTTCTTGTTTTTTAGAAAATCTTCAACTCTTTGGATAGGTGCAAAATAATTTTTACCACCTAAAACAAAAGCCTTTTCTTCTAAATCTTTTTGGAAATAAATTCCAGCAAGAGGAGAATTACTTTCAAAATCATCAGGAGTAACATTAACAAGTATAGCTGAATTTGCATTTTTACCATTTCTTAAGAAATTACTCATACCATTAGTTACGATTGTATTTTCTTCACTTGAAGAAGCAATAACAGAGCCACCAGGACACATACAAAATGTATAGCAAGAACGACCATTAGGTAAATGATAAGAAAGTTTGTAATCAGCAGGTGGAAGATGTAATTTACAATTACCAAATTGAGCTTTATTTATATCTTCTTGTAAGTGTTCTATACGTACTCCAACTGAAAAATTCTTTGCTTCCATTGAAATTCCTTTATCAAAAAGTTTAAAAAATGTGTCTCTTGAGCTATGTCCAATTGCTAAAATTATATGTGATCCATCTATCTCAAAAGTAGAATTTTTATCTTTGCAAGTAACAGAAGTAATTTTACTATTTTTTATATTAAAATCTATAACTTTAGTATTAAATAAAAACTTTCCACCTTTGGAAATAATAAATTCACGTATATTTTTAATTACCTTAATTAATTTATCTGTACCAATATGAGGTTTTGATAAATATAAAATTTCTTTAGGAGCTCCAAACTTAGCAAATTCTTCAAGAACTTTGGAACAAAAAGGACTATTAATGCCAGTTGTCAATTTACCATCTGAAAAAGTACCAGCACCACCTTCACCAAATTGTACATTTGACAAACAATTTAATTTGCCAGTAGTTTTAAAAATCTCAACTTCTTTTTCTCTTTCTTCAACTTTAGAGCCTTGTTCTATAACAATAGGAGTAATTCCATTTTGTACTAAAGTAAGTGCAGAAAATAAACCAGAAGGACCAGCACCTATTACAATAACTTTTTTATTGCTTATATTATTTGCTCTAATTATAGGAAGTTCTTTTTTTGTTACTTTATCAAAATGTTTATAATTTTTCTCATTTTCGAGTTCTATATTAATAGAATAATTATAATGAATATCATCTTTTTTTCTTGCATCAATAGATTTTTTTACTATATGCCAATTAATAATATCTTCTCTTTTTATCTTAAATTTTTTAATAACAAGATCTATTAAGTTCTCGTCTTTGATATCTTTATAAATTTTTATATTACTAATTCTTACCATAATAATCTCCTTTATTTTAAAGAAAATATATAACTATTATAGCATAAATAGTAAAACTATGCTATAATAATTCAAAATGAAAAAATAAGGAAAAGTTTTAAATGGAAGAAAATTGGAAAGATAGAACTGAAAAACTAATTGGAAAAACAGCTTTAGAAAAATTAGAAAAATCTAAAGTTATAATTTATGGAATAGGTGGAGTAGGTTCATATGTAGTAGAAGCACTAGCAAGAGCAGGTGTTGGAAATTTAAGTTTAGTGGATATAGATAAGATTTCTATAAGTAATATAAACAGACAAATACACAGTACAGTAAAAACAGTAGGAAAAAGCAAAATAGAAGTTATGAAAAAAAGGGTTTTAGAAATAAATCCTAAAGCAAATATAGAAATTTTTAATCCTAAAGAATTAGATTTTGAAGAACAAGAGTTGATAGATAAAACATATTCATATGTGGTAGATGCGGTAGATAATATTAAAACTAAACTAGCTATAATAGAAAAAGCAAAAAAAGAAGGTGTTCCAGTTATTTCAGCAATGGGAGCAGGAAATAAGTTAAGCTGTAATTTCATTGTATCTGATATTGAAAAAACAGAGGTGTGTCCTCTTGCAAAAGTTATCAGAAAAGAGCTAAGAAAGAAAAATATAGAAAATGTAAAAGTTATTTATTCAAAAGAAGAACCAATAATTAAAGAAAGAATACCTGCAAGTATTTCGTATGTTCCAGGCGTTATGGGATTAATGATTGCAGGTGAAGTAATAAAAGATATTATAAAATAAAGTTAGAGGAAATATATGAAGAAAAACATAAAAAACGGAATTAATTTTATATTAAAAGTATTTTGGATATTTGTTATTGGTAGTGTATTTGGTTTTATAATAGAAATGTTATATGCAACAATATATACAAGAACACTAGTAATAAGGCAAGGGCTAATTTATGGACCTTTTATACAAGTATATGGTATGGGTGCAGTTGCATATTATTTTTTGATTAGAAAGTTCAAAGAACCAAAAGAAGCATTTTTTGCAGGGGCAATAATGGGTGGTGTTTTAGAATACTTATGCTCATTTTTCCAAGAGATATTTTTCGGTACAGTTTCTTGGGATTATAGCAAATTTCTTTTCAACTTAAATGGTAGAATATGCTTACTTTATTGTGTGTATTGGGGAATAATAGCAGTTGCATTTTTAAAAATAATATATCCTAATTTAGAAAAATTAGAGCCTTTAATACATAAAACAAGTGTTAAGATTTTAAGTGTTTTTATGATAATTTTTATGACTTTTGATATTACAATATCAGTTTTAGCATCAAGCAGGCAACAAGAAAGAAGACAAAATATAGAGCCTAAAAATAATTTAGATGTATTTTTAGATGAATATTATCCAGATGAGTTTTTAGATAGAATTTATAATAATAAGAAAAATGTGGATAGTTTATAGATTGTATTTAAAGTTAAAAGATGATATAGTATTTATAAGGAGGTAGCAAAATGACAAAAAATAAAAAAGATAGAAGAAAAAATTATAGATTATACATATGATTTAGATTTGAAATATGACGTTTTATTATCAACTATAATAAAAAGTATAACAAATTATAATAAAATGGTAAGTTATAGAGAGGAAAATAATAATGAAAATAGGTAGAAATGAATTATGTCCTTGTGGTAGCGGAAAAAAGTATAAATACTGTTGTATGGGAAAAGAGAATATAGAAGAAGAATTTGAAATAGGAAAGAAAAAGAATAGTTGGGAAGAGTTTCTTAATACTGAAGAAGGAATGGAAACAATGTATAATATGTTAGCAAATATGAGAGATTTTTTGTTAAAAGATAAGCCTCATATTAAAGAGTATAAAAAGATAAGAAAATTACATTCAGAAATTATTGATAATATGCAACAATATTATGAAGAAGGAAATTTTAAACAAGAATTTGATTTAGGAGAAGTAAAAGATAAGATAGAAACAAAAAATATAAAACTTTTAAGCACTGATTTTGATACATCAACACAATTAGGGATGACAGCTCTTTTAAATATAATAATATATAAGAATTCAAGTACAGCAAATTGCTTAACAGAAGAATATTTAAGAAAAAATAAATTTAGAAAACCAGAAAAAGTTGAATTTTTAAGAGCAATGTTAAATTCAGAAGCAGGACTATTTGAAATAACAAAAACAGATAAAGAAAATGCACAAGTTAAGATGAAAAATGTGTTATCTGGTAAAGAATATTTAGTTACAGATATTGCACTTAGTGGTAATAAAAATAATGATAAATTTTATTGGTATAATAGAATAATAACTTATAATGGTATAAGTTTTGGTACAGGTGTTGGCATTATATTTGAAAAAAATGATAAATTTATTATTAATTGGATAAATGAAAATAAGAAAAATTATAATGAAAAAGAGGAAATGGTTAGATTTTTAACATTATATAATGAGTATCAAAAAAATGATAGGGGAATTAAACTAAGAGTAAATAATATGTAAGGAGAATAAGGTGGATAGCAGAATAGAAAAAATAATTAGATTAAATGAGAAAATAGATAGTATGGCACTTAATACAACATCAGCATATAGTTTTGGAACAAAACAGAACTTAAGTGTTGTAGATAAAAAAATAGTAGAATATTATAATGAAATGACAGATATAATAATTGGAATTTTAAGAGAAAATAACACAAAAGATATAGTAGTGGTTGATAAGATGACAGAAAACAAAATAAAACCAAGTGAAATGTTAGAAGATTTTGTAGATTTATTACAATATTATAGTAATTTTAATGAAGAATTTGTAAAAGAAGAAATAGATATTTTAACTAAAATATATGAAAATATAGAATTTGATATAGAGTTAAATACAGAAATATATACAGAAATTGCAGATTGTTATTTCAGAATTGGTAATGAAGAAAAAGCAAGAGAAATGTTATTTAGGATTATAAAACAAAATCCAGATGAAGATGAACCATATATGTGCATGCAAAATTGGTATTTATATTATAAAAAAGATTATAGAAAATTAGCAGAAGTAATAGATTTAGCAGAAGAAAATAATCATATATTATTTACTGATTTTGGCTATTTTGAATTAATAAATCATTATAAAAAAACAGGAAATAGAGAATTGAAAGAAAAATATGAAAAATTATATGAAAAGTGGAAGAAAAATAAAAATACAATAAATATTTAGGAGTAATAATTGTGACAAAGGAAAGAGTAAAGAAAATTAGAAGTTCAATGAATAAATTATTATATGAAAAGGAAGTAGTTTCAGTTGTAGATATTTTTATAGATTTAGATATATTAAGTAAAAAAGATTATGAAGACTGGAGATTTGGAAGGATTAATTATTTAGAAAGAGTGTGTAAAGGAAGTTTACACAAATTATCTGATACGGTTAGTGAAATATTTAAATATGCAAGAGAAAAGGATTTAAAAATAACAACAACTGTTTATAAAAAGTGGGGAAAAGGTAAAAAAACAACTTTAAGATTTACTAAATATGGAAAACAAAGTATAGAAAAAAGATATTCAAGTAACTTTATGTATAAAAATGATAAAAAAGTAAGAAAAGAAAAAATAGAAAAAATTTTTTCTGAAAAAAGTGAGAAAATATAGGCGAGAGCCTATATTTTTTGTGGTAAACTTAAAAGAATATAGATTTTAATATATATTTTTTGCTGTTTTTTGACCTTGTCCCAAAATACAGTAAAGTTCTAATAGTAGAAATTTAAGAATACAATTAAACAAAAGTATTCTTTAAATAAAGGAGTTAGAACAATATGAGAGGTGTATCAATAGAAGAACGTAGTGTAATTCTTGCACATTATATTATAGAATCAAAAGATACGGTTAGAGGAGCAGCTAAAAAATTTGGAATTAGTAAAAGTACGGTTCACACCGAAGTAACATTCCAGAACGGTAAAAATAAATCACCTATAATCCCAGAAAGTATTGAAATTAAAAAGGTTTTTCTAGCAAAGAAAAATCCAGTTGTAAAATTAGGATTAGTAATAAAATAATTAGGAGGTTTATTATGGATTGTAAAGAATTAAAAAAAGAAATTGTAGATGAAAAGACAGGAATAAGTTATACATTAGTCGGAAATTATTATATGCCTAACTTATATTTAGAGCCAGAAGAAAAAATCACATTAAATAAATATGGATTATTAAGATTAAATTATTTGAAAAAACATAAAAAAGCAGAATACACTATATTATTTATGAATAAAGAATTAAATAAACATTTAAAAGAAATTCAAGAACAAGCTCAAAAAGAAATTGATTTTATAATAAAAGATTTAAAATCAAAAAGTGATTTAACAGAAGATATGAAAAATACTAATCATTTATATTGGGTTGGTACAATGAATGCAATAAAAAATCAAGCAGAAGAAATTGTTTTAAAGAAATTGATTTATGTATGATAAATTACTTTACTTTAAAATAAAAATGCCTTAAAAACGATTTTGAGGCTTAATTGAATAAAGAAAATAAATAACTACTTGTAGTTTATAAACTATGAGTAGTTTTTTGTTTTCAAAAGAGACTATGCCTCAAACTCTATAAAAGTGATAGGTGTGATGAGCCGATGCTATAAAGTTCATTCGTATTTGTATAAGTAGTCTAATTATACAAGGTGCGTGAGTGAGATTTTAGAACACAGACTCACAATAATAAAAGAGTAATCGGTGGCAAAACTTGGTGTGGATTTATAATTGTAAAAAGTTTGGACAAGTATGAACAAAGATGCTTAAAAATGTATCAGCAATTATAGTAACAATATTGTTACTTACTAGACTACCTATGAAACGAGGCGAATGACCGACGGTTTCAGTTTGTATAGGTGTAATAATTCTATTTTACAAATGGGATATTACACCTAATTCTACTTTAGCTCATTCCCTCTGGTTTCTGTAAAAGGTAGCTATATAGCGTGGAAGTTTGAAACCGAGCAAGGTTTCAAAGAGTAAGAAAAAATTTATTTTTTTCTTACTCTTTTTTCAATAAATGCAGAAATGCAATTTATTGAAAAGCATAACAAATGACAAGTTCATTTGTTATGAGAAAACTAAAAAATGCTAGTAGCAATTTTTAGTTTTGGGTTGTAGGGTTTACCCTGCCACACGGACACTTTTACTAAAAAGTGTTGTAGTGTGTTACAACACATTCTAAATAAGAGCCATTTTTAAGTTTAGTTTGTGTTACTCTATTTAGCTATTCGGAGGAGGTAGATATTATATGAGTTATGCTATAATAAGGAATCAAAAATACAAAAGAGAAAATTTAAAAGGCATATTTAGACATAATGAAAGGAAAAATGAAAATTATTCTAATAAGAATATTGATAAAGAAAAATCACATTTAAACTATTCATTGAAAGATCCAAGATATAGTTATGAAAAAGAATTTGAGAGAATAAGAAAAAAATATAATTTAAAAGGTCAAATTAAAACAGTTAGCAATATTGCTTGTGAATATATCATCACATCTGACAATGAATTTTTTAATAGAATTGGAGAAAAAGAAACTAAAAGATTTTTTGAAACTGCATATAAATTTGTATGTGAATATAAAAATTTAGGTGAGCAATATATTTTATCTGCTAAAGTTCATAATGACGAAGATACTCCACATTTACATCTAGTTTTCTTACCTGTTGTTCACACAAAAGATAAAAAAGGAAATGATATTGATAAATTAGCTTGTAGTGAATTTTGGAAAGAAAAAGACAGTTACAGGCAATTACAAAATGCCTTTTACGAATATATGGTTTCACACAATTTTGAATTAGAAAGAGGCTTACCAAAAGAAGAAACTAATAGAACACATTTGAGTATTGAAGAATATAAAAAAATTACAAATTATGAGAAAACTAAAGAAATATTGCAAGATATAACATTAGAACTTCCAGAAGTACCAAGTATTGAAGATTTTAATAAGGTTGTTTTCAAAAGAAATGAAAAAATACAAAAAGAAATTATTGAGCCCAAAGATAAACTTATTGAAAAATTATATTCTGAGAACAAACAATTACACGGAGAAATAGAAAGACAAGTAAATGTAATTGATGAGGCAGAAAAATACCAAAAAGAAAGAGATAAAATACTTGAAGATAATGAGAATTTGCATAATAAAGTATATCAAATGGAACACGATTATAAAGTAAAAAGCAACTCCCTTGATTTTAGATATAACAACAGAAAAGAAGAATTAGAAAAAGAATTTAAGGAAAAAGCATTTAATTTGGAATATGAATATAAGTATAAAATAAACAAACTAGAAAAGGAAAATAATAAACTTCATAAAATCATTAAAACTTTTGAGGAAACAGTTAAAAAATTTATAAAATGGCTCTGTAAAAAATTCGACTTACTTTCTGGGGATGAAATTGTTAGAGATTTTGAGAAAGAAACAGGAAATTCTTTAAATGCTGAAAAACAATTTACTAAACAAGAAAAATTTAGAGATTTTGAAAAAGAACTATAAAATAGAGGGTTTATGCCCTCTATTTAGATAACAAATTGTAATTTTAGTGAATAGTAACTTAATTTTCTTTTTTATTAAACATATGGCGTACTTTATCTATTCGATTATT
>CALXZU010000012.1 GCA_944393325.1 uncultured Clostridia bacterium | reverse complement strand
GTTTCTTGGAATTACAATAAAAATTATAAAAGATCCAACAAGTTCTGATTTAGATAAATCTAATAGAATTAATTATAAAGAAGCCATATTTCTTAGTTTAGCACTCTCTATTGATTCTATTTGTGTTGGAATTGGAAGTAGTATTATAGGAATTAATAATTTAGTTTTTCCACTTTTAATAAGTCTCTTCCAACTGCTATTTCTGAAACTTGGTTTTACTTTTGGAAAAAAACTTTATAAACATTGTAATTTACCTAAAAATATATGGTCTATTATTTCTTCCATATTGCTCATTTCCATCGGAATACTAAAACTTATAATTTAAAAAGTTGAGACAAAAGTGTCTGACACTTATTGTCTCAATTTCATTGATAATAATTTTGATATTCCATTTTCCTCCATTGTTACACCATAAACAGTATCTGCTGCTTCCATAGTTCCTTTTCTATGTGTTATTACTAAGAATTGTGTTTCTTTAGAAAACTTCTTCAAATAATCTGCAAATCTATACACATTAACATCATCTAATGCTGCCTCTATTTCGTCTAAAACACAAAATGGTGCTGGATTTATTTTAAGTATTGCAAATAATAGTGCAATTGCAGTAAAAGCTCTTTCTCCTCCTGATAATAACATCATATTTTGTAATTTTTTTCCTGGTGGTTGTACATTTATATCAATTCCACACTCTAAGATATTACTTTCATCTTCAAGTTTAAGAGTCGCATTACCTCCACCAAATAATTCTCTAAACACTTCTTGGAAATTTTTATTAATTAATGTGAACTGTTCCTTAAATTGTTCTTTCATCGTTGTTGTCATGTCTGTTATTATTTTTCTTAGTTTTGACATAGTATCTTCTAAATCCACTCTTTGCTCACACATAAAATCATATCTTTCTTTCATGTTTTTATATTCTTCTATAGCATCTACATTTACACTTCCGTAATTCTCTTAATTCTTTTCGTAGAGAATTAACTTTTTTCTGTGTTAAGGATATATTTTCAGGTCTCCTATAATCTACAACATTATTAGGTGTTAATTCGTATTCCTCCCACATTTTATTTATTATATCATTTATATCATCTTGAATTTTTGTCTTTTTAACATCTATTTTTATAATTTGAGCTTTTAAGTCTTCTATAATTTTAAATTTTTCATTTATTTCTTGCTCTATATTATTCAACTTCTCATTTTTATCAATTCTATCTTTTTTTAATTCTTCTATTTTAGTTCCACTTGTTTTAACATCTTCTTTTATTTTTTCGATATTTTCTTCTATATCTTTTATAGATTCTTTTAAATTTATATCATCTTGTTTGATTTTTTCTATTTGTTCTTCCTTGTTTCTAATGCTATTTTTAGCATTTTCTACTTCTTGATTGATTCTTTCTTGAATTTCTTCAATAGATGCCTCACTTTCATCAAATGATGATACTGATATTTTTAAATTAGTAATATCAAAATTTAAATCGTCAATATATTTTTGATTATCTTTATTTAATTCTGTATATTCATTAACAATATGTGTAAGTTTTTCTATTTCTTCTTCTAATTTACTAATTTCTTTTTCTAAATCATCTTTGTTTTTAACAGTTTCTTCTTTTTCTTTTTGTAAATTTTCTTTTTCCATTTTTAATTTATTCAATGTTTTTTCTTGCTTTTCAATATTTTCTTCTATAGAAATCAATTTTTGTTTTTCTGTGGCATATGTTATATCTATTTCTTGTAATTCTTTTTCAAAACTATTTGCTTCTTCATATATATCTTCTATAGAATTTTCATATTCTTGTTTTTCATTCTCACATTTTTCTATTTTTTCTTCTAATGCTTTTATATCTTTTTGTAGTTTCTCTATTTCTCTTCCTCTTCCTAGTATATTCACAGTCTTTTTAGCAACAGAACCACCAGTTATCGCTCCTGAAGGGTTTATTATGTCACCTTCTAAGGTTATTATTCTAAATGTATAACTGTTCTGTTTAGCCACTTTAATTGCTGTATCCATATTATCTACAATTACAGTTCTTCCAAGTAAATTTGTTACTATTTGTTCATATTTTTTACTATATTTTATTAAATCTGATGCAATTCCAATAATCCCTGTTTCTTTTCCTTTTATTTTGTCTAATTTTTTCCCATGAACAGATGTAATTGGTAAAAATGATGCTCTTCCTAAATTGTTTTTTCTCAAATGTTCTACTAATCTTTTTGCATCTTCTTCAGTTTCTGTTACAATATTTTGTAAACTTACTCCTAAGCACATTTCTATTGCTGTTTGGTATTTTTCTGGTACCTCAATTATATTTGCTAAAACACCATGCATACCTTTTCCAAGTTCTTTTATATTTTCACAATCTTTTAATAGCGCTTTTACACTTTTTATATATCCTTCTTTTTCTTTTTCTGTTTCTATTAAAAATTTTAATCTGGATTCTTTTATTCTTTTTTCACTCTGATATGCATTTATATTACCTTCGTATAATTTTATTTTCTTGTCTGCTTCTTCTTTTTTTGCGTTTATTTCTTGTAATTCTCTTAATATTTTATTTCTCTTATTTTCAATCTCATAAAATTCTTTTGCAATTTCCTCTTTTTTCATTCTGGTATTATCTAATTCTGATATATTAGAAACTATTTCATTTTGAATTTGTTTTTGTCTTTTTTCAAAATTTTCTAAATTTATGTTTTGTGCATTAATATCAGATTGTAATTCATATTTTTTATCTGTATTCTCTGATATTTTCATTTTATGTCCTTCTATTTCCAATTCTTTACTTGATAATTTTTCATTAATTTTTCTTAATTCTTCTTCCTTTTCTTCTAACTCTTTTTTAAACTTCTCTTTATTTTTCTTTAAATTTTCTACTTTTTGTTTCTTTTGTTCTGCTTCTTCTTTTAAGTTATCTAATTTTAATTTTGTCTCTTCTATTTCTTTTTCATATCTTTTGCTATTTTCATTATTATTCTCTATCCTAGTCTTTGCAACATTGATATTAGAATTAAGCATTTCTATTTCTTTTTGGCTTTCAAAACCAATATTTGTCATCTCTTCTATTTTGTTTGTAATCTCATCAATAGTATCCTTTAATTGCTCTTTTAGTGCTTTTACTCTTTCTAATTTTGTTTCTTCTTCATTACTTTGTGCGTTGTAAACTTCTTCATCTTTTACAATTTCTTCTAAATCTTTTTTGTACTTTTCTATATTATATATAAATAGACCTATTTCTATATTTTTTAATTCTTCTCTCAAGTTTAAATATTTTTTTGCTTTTTCTGAACTTAATTTTAATGGTTCTATATTTGCTTCTATTTCTGTTAAAATATCATTTATTCTAAGCAAATTAAGTTTAGTTCTTTCTAATTTTTTCTCAGACTCTTGTTTTCTTACTCTGTATTTTACAATCCCTGCTGCCTCTTCAAAAATATTTCTTCTATCTTCTGATTTATTACTTAAAATTTCATCTATTTTTCCTTGCCCTATTATAGAATATCCATCTTTTCCAATCCCAGTATCCATAAATAATTCTAATACATCTTTTAGCCTACATGGTACTTTATTTATAAAATATCCAGTTTCTCCACTTCTATACAGCTTCCTTGTAATTGTAACTTCCGTATATTCAATTGGCAATCCACCATCACTATTATCAAAAACTAATGACCCTTCTGCAAAGCCCAATGATTTTCTATTTTGTGTTCCTGAAAATATAATATCTAGTGATTTTGACCCTCTTAATGATTTCATACTCTGTTCACCCAATATCCAACGTATGCTATCAGATATATTACTCTTTCCTGAACCATTAGGCCCTATTACCGCTGTTATTCCAGGCATAAATTCTAATACTGTTTTATCTGCAAAAGATTTAAACCCTTGTAATTCTAATCTTTTTAAATACATTTATTATCACCTAAAAGTAGTTTATACTATTTTTTGTATTTTGTAAAGAAATTTTTTTACACAAATTTCACGCCTGCAACTATTCTTGCTATATTATAAATTAATCTTTTTTTCTCTTTAGAACATTGTTTAAATATCTCGTAAAAGTCTTCTTCCAAATATCTTTTGTCTTCTTTTACTATACCAGTTACAAGTCTTTCTAAAGGAATATCTAATATAATAGATACTTGCCCTAATCTTCTTAAATTTATTGTTGTTCCTCCACGTTCTACTCTACTTAAATATCCTACTGCTACATCTAATTTTTCTGCTAATTCTTCTTGAGACATCCCTTTTTTTAATCTTTCTTCTCTTAATCTTTCTCCAATTAATTTAAAATCGATATTTGCTTCCTCTGTTTCCATTTTCATTCCTCCTTATTGGTAAATTTAACATGGTATGTTCTACCCGTCAAGTCTCTCTTTATCTTTGTATGTAAAGTTTTATTTATTAATTCTCTGTTTTCCTCCTTTTTTTGCTTTTTTTCTAAGTTTTATTGAATTGTGAAATATAAGGTTTACTCTTTAGTTTATATGCTTAAATATATTTTTCTCTCTTTGTCAGTTAATTTTAGATATTTAACTATTTTTTCTTTTTCACAATTAGTCTCAATAAAATATTTTACTATCATCTTTCTGATTTCATATATTTCTTTTCCTGTAAAATTATATTTAGATAAATTTTTAAAAAGTAGTACCAAAATCTTATATAAAGACCCTTTTATCCTCTTCTTTTTTTTACTTGAATTTAATATTTTAGTCAATACTATTTTAAATTCCTTACCATTATTAATTTTTCCCAAAGCAATTGTATATGAAAAAAGTGTATTCTCTTTAATTAGACTCTCAATATTTAGTTTGTTTTTTTCTATTAAATTATATTTAAATTCTATTTCATAATTTTCAAATATATAGTCACTTATTTGCATTTTGCTAAAATCATCATCAATTTCTACCTCGTCATCTCCTGTATATATTAATATTGGTATAACTACAGGATATTCTATTTCTGATTTTGCTTTTAATACAGCGTTCCAAGAATAAATAATATTTACACAATAATTTAAACACTCAAATAATATGCTATTATCTATTTTCTCAGCTTGTCTAAATAAAAAAAATATATTTTTGTTTTTTACCTTGTATACTATATTTTTTCTATCGATTTTTTTCTTAGTTATTACTTTCTCTTTATATTTTTCTAAATCTTTTGCTTTAATTTTTTCATCAAATTCTATATAATTATTTATTATACTTGAAATTTCTCTTTCGTTTTTTAATACTTTTTCCATTAGTTTATTAGCTATTTTACAAATTTGTTCTTTATTTTCAACATCATCAAAACTATAACTTTCACCTTCTTCTGCTAATTGAAAAACATTGTTCAAACGCAATGTATGTATACTTTTTATGTAGTCTTCGTACGTAAAAACTTCCATATTTCCTCCTATCCATCTAAAACAAATGTTGTTTTAAATATCTAACTAAATATTCTATTCACCTTTACAATTTGGAATCCTTTTTAGAATCTAAATCCTTGATTAAAATCTTCTCGAATATTAATTCTTATATATTATCTCATAAAGTTTCAAAAAATCCAAGTATTTTTCCAAAATTTTCTAAACTTTTCATCGCAAAATTCGACAAATAATAACAATCTTATTTTTTAACATAAATACTTAACAATATTTTCACGTTAATAAAATAGTAAATTGTTTTTATCAACTTACTATTTTACCTTTTTCATTTTACAAACTTTGTCCATTGTCTTAACAAAGTTTTTTCTTAAATTTTCTTCCTTTTTATCATGTAATTTTTTTATGTACATATTATAATATTTTCTTAATTCTTTATCCATTACAAATATGTCAACACTAATAGCACCATTATCTAAAATAGTTATCAAATTAGGTAAATGACATGACAATCCACTCATATTTTCAGTTGCCCCTGAATGTACTAACCCACATCTAATTTCTTCATAAAATCTTTTTGACAAGTATTCTTTATTTTTATTTCTATCTTTTATTAAATATTCCTTCGTAAATTCCTTAAATCTTTCCGTTTGCCTATTTGAGCCATATCTGAATTTAGCGAAAGTGTCTATTAAAGAACATTGCAATGTCATGATTGCAAATCCGTATTTAAGCATTTCATATGCATCTTTATTTCCCATTAATTTGTCTATTGCACAAAAAAATCTGCTCTCTACTTTTAAATATATCAATAGCTTTTTCCCATATATCATCTGGACTATCTAAACGAAAATTAAGTTTTAGATAATCTTCATATGTATATTTATCAGACAAAAATGTCATTGAAGGCAAAAACATTATAATCTCTCCTATTTATCAAAATAACTACTTATTTCTTCTAAATCTTCAAAACTTTTTTGTCTTAATACTTCATATACAACAATTGCAACAGAATTAGACAAGTTTAAAGATCTTAAAGTATGTCTCATTGGTATTCTGATTGTTTTATTAATATACTTTTGTAAAATATCTTCTGGTAATCCTTTAGTCTCCTTTCCAAATAATAAAAACACTTCATCCATTTTACTATAATTAGGTTCAGAATACACATGTTTTCCTTTTGTAGTCGCAAAAAACATATTATTTTCTTCTGGTTTATATTTTTCTAAAAAGTCACTAAAAGAACTATGTTCTTCAATATCTAACTTATCCCAATAATCAAGTCCCGCTCTTTTTACAGACCTTTCAGAAATACTAAATCCTAAAGGATGTACTAAATGTAATTTAGCCCCTATCGCTGCACACGTCCTTGCTATATTCCCTGTGTTTTGTGGAATCTCTGGTTCTACCATTACTACATTTATTTTCATTATTATTCCTCTTTCCTTTTCCATTTACTACTTATTAGTTCCTTTTATTTTTTGTCTTACATATTCATATAAAACTATACCGGTTGCAACAGATGCATTTAAACTTTCAGTTTTCCCTAACATAGGAATTTTTATTTTCTCATCAGATAATTTTACTATTTCTTCTTCTACACCATTTGCTTCATTTCCTATTACTATTACCTTTTTGTTATATTTTATATCATAAATACTCTTACTATCATCTAAAGATGTTGCTAATATTTTAAATTTATTTTTCTTAATTTCCTTTAAGGTTTCTTTTAAATCATCACATTCTATAACTTTTACTCTATAAATTGCTCCCATTGTAGAACGTACTACTTTAGGATTATATGGATCTGCAGTACCTTTAGATATTAATACTTGTGACAAACCTATACTATCAATCGTTCTTAAAATAGTACCTAAATTACCTGGGTCTTGAATATCATCTAATGCCATAATAATATCTTCATCATAATTAATTTCTTTATCCCTATTATTTTTTTCAATTATAGCCATAACACCTTGAGGTGTTTGCACTTCTGTTATATATTTAAAAACTTTACTTGTAACATATACACAATCATATTTTGCAATTTCATACATCATTTCTTTTGAAATCAAATCAGACTTTTCACAATCATCACAAATAATAATCTGTTTAATAGAAGCATTTTCTACTATAGCTTCTTTAAGCATTTTTATTCCTTCTACAATATACACATTTTCCAAATCTCTATATTTCTTATCTTTCAATTTTTTAATATTTTTAACTAATTCATTATCTTTACTAGAAATTATATTCATTAAAACCTCCTTAAGTCGCTTTTGGGAACGACCGAAAAAACGACTATAAAAAAACACAATAATACATTTATTATTTACTGTACTATTGTATTTTATAACTTTTTTTAGGTTTTAGCAAGATTATATAAGGTTTTTCTTAATTATTAATATCATCTAATGAATTCATAATCAAAAACTCTTTTAATTTTATATGTTTGATAACACTTGTCGAATAATCTATATCATCATTTGTTATAATAATTTTTTGTGATAAATTATCTATATTTGCAAAGGCTGAAAATTCTCTATTATACGTTTTTTCTTCTGCTATGCTATAAGCAACTTGTATATAATATTTTTTATTTTCTTTTTGCGCTAAAAAATCTATTTCTCTACCATTTTTATTAAACACATTAACTTTATATCCCATATAAATAAGTTCATTATAAACTATATTTTCTAAATTATGTGTTAAATCATATCTATTATCCATACACCTAATTGAATTAAAAGATACATCTGTATTATATATTTTTGAATAATATGCAAGTTCAGATTTTGTTTTACTCGAATATTGTTTAACTGTTTCTATTATATATGCATCTTCTAAATACCCTAAATATTTAATAATTGTATTTATAGAACAAGTTTCATTTTTATTTTTTATATAATCATGAATTGATTTGGCAGAAATAATTCTGCTATTTAATCTTAAGATATAATTTACAAAACTTTTAAACAGATTGTCTTTTTTTATTTTATATCTATTTAACAAATCATTAATAACTATTGTATCATCTAAATCACTCAAATATCTATATCTTGCATCTTCAGTATCAAATTCAAATCTTTTAGGAAATCCTCCCCATACTAAATAATCTGTTATACTACATTCTTTTTCTAATTCTTTTGTATATTCTAAAATTTCTTTATATACAAAAGGTCTCACTTTGAACGAAACATATCTCCCGCTTAATTCTTTTGTAAATTCTTTAGCTAATAATTTTGAATTAGAACCTGTTATAAATACTGAATTATTATCTAACCTTAGTGTCTTACAAGCCTCTTGCCAATTATCCAACATTTGTATTTCATCTAAAAAGACATAACACTTACCATTTTTCTTATTATTTTCAATATATTTTATTAAATTATCACTATTTTGAATATTGTTTAAAACTCTCCTATCCTCAAAATTTAAATAAATTATATTATCTGTTTTTCTTTTATTTCATTTTTTATTTGTTCAAGTATAATAGATTTTCCTGAACGCCTTATTTCTGTTATTATTTTAATTAGGTCTGAATCATAAAATTCACGAACTTGTTTTATATAATGTTCTCTATAAATCATTATTCATCATCTCTGTTATTATTATACTGAAAGATTTTCAATTTGCCAATAAAATCTTTCACCACTACTGAAATATTTTACATTTTTTAAAAAATCTTTCACTTAAATAAAAAATACAATAGTACTCTTATTATTTACTGTACTATTGTATTTTATAACTTTTTTAGGTTTTAGCAAGATTTTATAAAAGTTATTATAAAACTATATCTTAATACACTTAAACAAAGTTATTTTGATATATCAAAACATTTTATTTATTTTTTTCGTTTCTTTTCTTCTTAATCTATCAGATATACCCACAATAACTGTGTATATTGGTATAAGTACGAAAACTGCAATTATAGTATTAAACCTGTTATCAATTGAACTCACACTACCTGTATTATGTATAACACAAAAGAAGAACATTAATATAGCATTTCCCTTAATAAAAATCCTACTAGTGTCGAAAAATATGCTTTTAAAAAAACTTTTATTGATACTAGTTACATCTTCTAAGTCTATATATTCCTTTTTCTTAATTGTTCTTGTCTTTTTATATATTATATTTGGATTTCTCTTTAAAATTTCTTTTACAAATTTTTCTCTATGGATAATATCTACTAATGCAATCATTTTGTTATCTTTAGTAACTATGCAAACCTTTCTTTCTAATTTTCCCTTACCAAATGAATCTCCACTACTTATTATATTATATTTCATAAGAAAAATATATTTAATATCCTCATATTTAATTACTCTTAAATTTGTTTTTCTCATTAAATACAAGCCATCTTCTAAAAAACCTACTCTGTCAAAAATATTACAAAAATCCGTATTTTTATCTATATAATCTAAAACTTCATCTTCTATTTTCTTCATATCTTCTTTTGAATATTTGAATAGCATTTTTATACGTCTTCTGTTATCTTCTAAGAAAAATACAAAAATCATACTGATCATTGATATTCCTGCTACAATTTTAATAGGATAATGAACTCTATTTCTGTAAATAGTTTTAATAGCAGTAGTATATGTATTTATATTAGAATCTTCATTATATATTAATTCTTTAATATTTGTATAAATAACAGAACCTGCAATAAAATACCAAAGTATTAAAATTATTATCATATTTCTTCGTAATTTATATTTCTTCTTTTCGTCTGAATTTACTTGTTCTTTGTCTTTGCCTTCAAATTTCCAACTACTATCAACTTTTATATTACCATCAGCAATAGAATTCAATATGATAATTGTATTTTCTTTTAATTTAACTGATGTTTTGTTATAAATAGCTTCTATAAACTCATCTCTATTTTCGAAACTCTCACCATCTATATAATACAATCCATCTTCTCTATTAACAGAAATATTATATTCCTTCCTTTTTATAGTAATGTTTGCAGACTCTCCAGTTTCTATGAATTTTAAGACATTTTTAAATGGAATTTTGCTTCCAGGTTCTTTTGTTTCTTTCATAAATTCTATCCCCCATTATTTTCAATTATAGCCATAACACCTTGAAGTGTTTGCACTTCTGTTATATATTTAAAAACTTTACTTGTAACATATACACATTTTCCAAATCTAAATATTTCTTATTTTTCAATTTTTAATATTTTTAACTAATTCATTATCTTTACTAGAAATTATATTCATAAAAACCTCCTTAAGTCGCTTTTGGAAATGACGGAAAAAACGACTATAAAAAAACACAATAATACATTTATTATTTACTGTACTATTGTATTTTATAACTTTTTTTAGGTTTTAGCAAGATTTTATAAGTTTTTTTAATTATTGATATTTTCTGATTTTATTTTTTTATTTCTTCTTTTGTTAGCTTTGTTATTGTCTGTATTTGTTCTATTGTAAAATTATTTTTCAACATTTCCTTTGCTGTTTGTTCAATTCCTTCTTTAAATCCATCTTCTTTTGCTTGTTTTGTTTTATATTCTATTGCATCTGCCTCATCTCTTATTGCTCTTAATCTATACTCGTAGTTATTTCTTTCTTCCTGACTTAAGCTCATAGAAGCTAGTTTTCTTTTTATTTTTTCTATTTCTTTATTTTTTTCGCTTGCTTCTCTCACCTTTTCATCACTCCCTATAAATAACCATAAGCATTCTTCCAATCTCGTGTGCATTTTTGGGTTCTTCTTTTTGAATTTTGGTAATTCTATTATATGCACTTTTAAATCTTTTGTCATATACCTATCTTCCTCTTTGTAAGCCATTTCCACTTTTTCTTCTTCTTTTGGTTCTTCAAATATCATCCTTGCTACTGAATGATATTCATTTCTTTTATAATATGTAAAATTTAGTATGTTTATTACTATTGATTTTTTACAATTGGTATATGGTTCTCCTTCTTTTAATTCATTTACATAATTACTCGCTAAATAGAACGTATCCCTTTGTTCTATATTATTTTCATTTTTCATTTGCATTTCAACATCTACTATGCTTCTATCATTTAATGTTACTTTTAGATCTAAAACTCCATATTTACTATCGTAAAAGTTTTTTGGTATTTCTGGATTCCTTATTTCTATTTTTGTTATTTCTTCATCTAATATGCTCTCTAAAAAATCTTTTAAGCCTTGTTTATTTTCTTCTTGACCAAAAATACGCTTAAATACATAGTCTGATGTTAATGGTAATAATTTTTCTTCCATTCAATTCCTCCTTATTTTATCATATATTTTTCATTTTTTCAATTATTTTATGGCAATCGCTTGAAAAATATGTAAACATATGTTATAATATAAAAGTATAATTGTATATTTTTTCTACTAAATAGTAGAGGAGAAGCCTCTTGCTACTTAGTTTTACATAATAGTAATTCCGTTTGGAAGGAGTAAACATGATTTCTCTCGTAATTTGTGTAGTTATTACAGTTGCTGTTCTTCTATGGGCTTTAGGAAGAGCGCAGAGATTTGATAATAAAATTAATAATACTTCAACAGTTATGGAGAAAACTTTAAATGATTATTTTTCAAAAATTGGTGATATTGATTATTATGAATGTGAAGAAATATCTTCACTCGCTTCAATAAAAGATGAGAATACATATATTATTAAGAAAAAAGATGGTCAGATATTTGTAAAGCTACTAGCAAATAATGCAATATATGACCCGACTATCTACACGATAGTTAAGCAAGTAAAAGATGTTGAAATAATACCTAGTTGTGATTTGTTTAAATTCCGAAAAGTGGGAGAAGAATTTTGGAGGAAGGTATATATTATTGTTGTATCACCTAGAAATATGGACTATAGTGATTAAAATTAAGTAGAAATGTGAAGTAAGTAGAATTAAAATACTTATTAAACCTGGAAGATTAAAAGTCTTCCAGGCTTTTTAATATTTTTTTCTAATTTCTTGCATAAAAGTGATATTGTAAGTATATACGATATTGTAAAAAGTTACATGAAAAATAATGAAAAAGAACATTGAAAACTAAATATTGGTAAAAATCCGATAATCGCCCTTGAAAAATATTTTAAAACAAGCAGGGTTGAAATAAACCCTTGCTTGTAAATAAGGAGGCATTAATGCTAAGATTAAAAGATTTAAGAGAAGACAAAGACTTAAAACAAGAAGACATAGCAAAAATACTAAATATAACGCAAACAAATTATAGTAAATACGAATTAGGAAAAATAAACATACCAATATCTTCACTAATAAAACTAGCAAAATTTTATAACACAAGTATAGACTATTTACTAGGTTAAACAGCTGAAACGCAACCATACCCAAGACAAAAATAAAAAGTTACTTCTTAAAATTGAAATAACTTTTATTTTTAATTAAATAATAAAAATATATTAGCAAGTTTTTAGATTAAGCAATTTTTCGTAGGGAATAAAAAGGGTAGAAAAATTGCTGATAATCGTAAGATTAAATCTAAAAACTTGCTCCTTTTCCCTGTAGGAAGTGTCCCAAATGCGACATTTATGTGTGCAAAGGAAACGTCCCTAAAACATACTTAAAAACTCTTTAATTTCCTTTATAATCTGTTTTTCTGTCTGATTCTTCAACATCAAAGTAACATATGGCTCAATAGCATTTGAAAACTTAATATTATTACCATATTTTTTCAAAAGAACATCCACAAAGCTAACCTCATATTTATCCTTGTCAAAATAGAACACAACATTTTGAGAACCAGTCTTCCTATTTCTCTTACCTGTAATTTTTATAACTGGAGTATTAGCACATAATTGTTTAATTCTTGCTATTTCTAGTAAATTATTTAATTCTCCAGGCATATTTCCAAACCTATCAATAATTTCATCAATAACATTTCCAATATCTTCTTCTGTTTTACAAAGTGCAATTTTCTGATAAATATCAATTTTCTCACTGCTATCTTCAATATAAGTATCAGGAATATAGCATGAAACATCAATATCGATTTGAATTTCTCTTTCAGGCTTTATATCTACTCCTTTAATTTCTTTCACAACTTGATCCAATAAATCACAATATGTATCATATCCAACTTGTTCCAAATGCCCTGATTGAATTTCTCCGAAGCAAACTTCCTGCACCACGAATTTCCAAATCTCTCATTGCAATTTTAAATCCAGAACCAAATTCTGTAAATTCTTTGATAGCTTTTAGCCTCTTATCTGCAACTTCTGAAAGCAATTTATCTCTTTTATATGTAATATATGCATATGCCTGTCTTTCTGATCTTCCAACTCTACCTCGTATTTGATAAAGTTGTGCCAAGCCCATTCTATCAGCATTTTCTACAATGATAGTATTTGCATTAGGAATATCAATTCCAGATTCCAATATTGTAGTACATACAAGTACATTTGTATTTCCTTCCACAAACTCTTGCATTATATCTTCTATATTACTTCCTGTCATTTGTCCATGTGCATATGCAACATTTGCTTCTGGTACTAACTCTGATATTTCTTCTGCTTTTCTTACAATATTTTCAACTCTATTGAAAATATAAAATACCTGTCCACCTCTTTCAATTTCTCTAATAATTGCTTCTCTTATTACTTCTTTATCATATTCTAATACATATGTCTGTACAGGTTTTCTATTATATGGAGGTTCATATATAACTGACATATCACGTATTCCTACAATTGACATATGCATTGTTCTTGGAATTGGTGTTGCTGTCATTGTTAATACATCTATATTCATTTTCATCTGTTTAATTTTTTCTTTAGCTTTAACTCCAAATCTATGCTCCTCATCTATTATAAGCAATCCCAAATCTTTAAACTCAATATCTTTTCCAAGTATTCTATGTGTTCCAATTAAAATGTCTACTTCTCCAAGCTTTAATTTTTTTATCACCTCATTTTGATACTTTTGAGTTTTAAATCTATTTAATATTTCAACTCTTACTGGAAATTCTTTCATTCTTTCTTTAAATTCTTTGTATTGTTGTTCTGCAAGAACTGTAGTAGGTGCTAAATATGCTACTTGCTTTCCATCCATTGCCGCTTTAAAAGCCGCTCTCATAGCCACTTCTGTCTTTCCATATCCTACATCACCACAAAGCAGTCTATCCATTGGTTTTGCTTTTTCCATATCTTTTTTAACTTCTTCTATACATCTTAATTGGTCATCTGTTTCTTGATATGGGAACCTGTCTTCAAATTCTCTTTGCCAAGGAGTATCTTTACTAAATGCAAAGCCTATTGCTTTCTCTCTTTTTGCATACAATTCTATTAGCTCTTTTGCAACTTCTCTTAGATTGTTTTTAACTTTATTTTTAGCTTTTTCCCAGTCTCTTGTTCCTAATTTATTTAATTTAGGTTTTATTTTATCTCCACCTATATATTTTCTTACTGTGTCTAAATCATTTGTTGGTATATATAAAATAGCATCATCTGCATATTTTATTTTTATATAATCTTTAATAATACCATCTGCTTTTATTGTATTTACACCAATATAAATACCTATACCATATCTTATATGTACTACATAATCTCCTACTTTTAAGTCTGCAAATACAACTTTCTCTCCTTCTTTAAAAGCTGTATTTGTTATTCTCCTTTTCCTTTTTTCCCCACTTATTAATTCATTTGCTGATATTATTATTTGATTTGTTTCATAATTTTCAAATCCTGATGATAAATTTCCAATTGATATAGTTACTACCTTTTCTTTTGCTTTTACAATTATAGTTTGGTTTAGCTTTTCTTCTATCTTACATGGAATTTCTTTTTCTTGTAATAATGAGTTTAATTTTTTTGCCTTTTCTTTTGTTTCTATCAATATATATACATTTTTCTTTTCTTTTAAGAATTTATTTAAATCTTTAAATAAATTCTCTATTTCACTTTTATAGTAATTTACATTTCTATATTTAAATTCATACTTTTCTCCATCTATATTTAAATTGCTATCTTGTTTTTCAATATATACTAATTGTTTTTTATTTAATATGCTTTCAACCTTTTTAAATTCTAGTTCATTCGCTATTGCTTCTGGTACTTCTTTTTCTTTTGATATTAAACTTTCAATTAGATTTTCTCTGTCCTTTTTTATATTATTACTTCTTTGTTCTATTTTTCCTATTTCATCTAAAAATACCATATAATTAGATTTTAAATAATCCAATATTGTTTCCTGATTTTCATAAAAACAATCAAAATATTTATCAATCTTATTTCTATAGTTTCCTATTTTTATTTGTTCTATATCTTGGTCTATTATATCTTGATTTGCATATGTTTTGTAGTTTTCTCTTATATTTTTACATACTACATCTATACTATTTTCTAAAACATATTCATTTGCCGGATATATTGTTATATTTTCTTTATTTCCTATTGATCTTTGGCTTTCTATATTAAACTCTCTTATTGAGTCTATTTCATCGCCCCAAAACTCAAGCCTAATTCCTGTTTTACTTCCTATTGCTATATCTACAATATCTCCTCTTACACTAAATTGTCCTCTTCCTTCTATTAAATCATATCTTACATACCCTAGGTCTACTAATTTCTTTTTTACATCTTCTAAATCATGTTCTTGCCCCACTTTAAATTTTAGTTCGTTTTTATATAAAGTTTCTTTTTTAGGCAATTTTTGTGATATTGCTTCTATTGTTGTTACCACTATTAAACTATTTTTAGATTTTATTTTATTTAATACTTCTATTCTTTCATATAGATTTTCTTTGCTTTCTGCTACATAATCATATGTAACTACATCTTTTTTAGGAAAAAGTACTACATTTTCTGTAAAATACTTTATATCTTGATATATCTTTTTTGCCTGTATTTCATTATATGTAACAATACAAATTGGTTTTTTTGAAAACTCATGTATTGCTGTACTTATTTGTACCATTCCCACGTCATTTAAGCCCGATATTACTATCGGACTTTTTTTACTTTCAATACTATTTATTATTTTTATGAGCTTTTCACTTTTGCCAAGCTCTCCTAAAATTGTATTCATTCTATTCTCCTAGTTTTCTATATTATCTTTTTGTTCTTCACTCTTTTGTTTTCCTACAATTCCAGCTTCGCATTTTTCAATATCTTTTAACATACTAACACATGATACAATGAAACATACTCCTACTAATATATTAATTATATTTAAGACTAATATATAAAGTGCTCCAATTACTATTCCTATTATTGGTCCCGCTTTTTTCTTTTTTAAAGAAAGAACCAAGTAAGATATAGTTAACGCCATCATTATCAAAACCAAAAATGCTGTTACTAATTTATAAAAATCTGAATATAATATTGGATTTAATCCTACTACATTTATCATGCTTAATGCTTGTAATGTTAAAAAAATCACTCCCCATATTGCAACAACTGATTTATACTTTTTTTCATTCATAGGTACTTCTCCTTTCTTTTGTATATATATGTTATATCAAATTCTTCCTCTATTGTCAATTGCATAAAAACATCATTTTACATTTTTATTACTAATTTATCAAATTTAGAATTTATATAATTTGTTAATTTTCCCATGAATACATCTGGTTTTATTTCTTTTTTTGCAACCATTTCTAATCCTTTTTCCCAGCTTGCTGTCAGTTTTGGGTTTAGCATATCTGGCATTGAACGAAATACTATATCATATATTGTTTCTCCTTTTAGTGTTGGTGTTATTATTTGTGTTTTTTTATTTATTTCTATATATTTTATTTTCTCTAATTTCTTAATTATTTCTGCCCTTGTTGCACTTGTTCCAATTCCTGCTCCCTTTATTTGTTCTCTTAATTCTTCATCTTCTATTAACTTTCCTGCATTTTCCATAGCTAAAATTATTGAACCTGAATTATACCTTGATGGTGGCGATGTTTCCGCTTCTTTTAATTCAAAATTTTGTACATTAATAATTTGTCCCTTTTTTAAGTTTTTTAGTATTTCCATATTGTTGTTCTCTTGCTCTTCATTTGCTTCTTTATCATCTTTCTTTTTATTATCAGTTTTTAAAATTTCTAAATACCCCTTTTTTAAACATACTTTTTGGCTACAATAAAAGTTTTCCTTTTTATTTTCATTTTCAATCTCTACTGTTACTTGTAGTTTCTGATATTCTGCTGGTGGATAGAATATTGCTAAAAATCTTTGTACTATAACTTTATATACTTGTTTTTGTAATTCTGGTAAGTTATTAAAATTCTCAAATCCTTGTCCTGTTGGGATAATTGCATAATGGTCTGTTATCTTACTATCATTTACATATTTTGTTTTTACTAAATTTGTTGAATACTTTTCATCTACCATCTTTTTTATATATTCTTTAGTTTCTTCATCCTTATAGCCTCTTGCTATCCCATTTAAGTTTTTTGTGATTTCTTTTGCCACTGCTGTTGATAAAACTCTTGCATCTGTTCTTGGATATGTAACTAATTTTTTTTCATATAAATTTTGAATTATTTCTAATGTTTCATCCGGCTTTATTTTAAATCTTTTTGTACATTGATTTTGTATTTCTGCTAAATTGAATAAAAGTGGTGGATTTTCTTTTTGTTTTGATTTTTTTACTTCTATTATTTTACCTTGTTTCCCTGCCAATGTTTTTATAAATTCTTTTGCATCTTCTTCTTTTCTAAAACCTGAATCATTATATAGTTTTACAGATTCATACATTTTTGAATTTTCACTTACTTTCCATTCAGCCATAAAGTTCGAGCTTTCTTCTCCAAATATACCTTCTACTTTATAATATTTAGTTTTCTTAAAATTCCTTATCTCTCTTTCTCTGGAAACTACCATTCCGAAGGACACATGTCATTACTCTTCCAACAGATATTGATGCTTTTTCTTCTTTTATTGTGTTTGCTAAACTTCTTCCATATATTATAGATAATAATCTTGAAAAATTGATTCCTATTAAATAATCTTCTTTTGCCCTTAAATATGCACTATCAGACAAACTATCATAATATGATAAATCTTTTGCTTCTTTTATTCCTCTTAATATTTCTTCTTCTGTTTGTGAATCTATCCACACTCTTTTCATTTTAGCTTTTGGATTTGGTTTTGCCATCATAAACACAAGTCTTTGTATATATTCTCCTTCTCGTCCTGAGTCTCCTGCATTATATATTTCTTCTATATCTTCTCTTTGTAATAAACTTTGTACTATATTAAATTGTTTTTGAACCTGTGGTATTATTTCATATTTCCATTCTTCTGGTATAAATGGTAATGTGTCTAATCTCCAGAATTTTAACTTTTCATCATATTTTTCCGGATAGCTCATTGTTACCAAATGCCCTACACACCATGTAATTATCCAATTTTCAGACTCTAAATATCCATCTTTTCTTTTTGTTGTAATTTTTAATGCTTTTGCAAATTCCATTGCAACTGAAGGCTTCTCTGTTATTATTAATTTTTTTCCCAATTTTATCATCCTTTAAATTTTTCTTAACCTTATTTTTATATATCTTAATAATATTTCTTTTATATTTTCAATCTGCTTTTTTGTCTCTTCCTCTTTAAATTCAAACCTCGAAAATATTTTATTAACATAGTCTTTTTCATTTATTATTACTAATGTTTCTCTAAAATTTATATCATATATATATGATAATAATATTAATAGCCCATCTACTGTGTCATTTCTTTCATTTCCACATCTTTTCACAGGTCTTTCTACTTTAAGTAATTGACCTATTTTTACATTTATTTTACTATTTTCTAAATTTTGTTTTTCCTTTTTGCTTTTCCAATATATTTCTACACCTTCATATAATATATCTAATTTGTCTGCATCTCTTATTATTTTTGAAAATAGTAATTCTTCTTTGTTTAATCCTTCTGATATTTTATATTTATTATGATTTATTATTGCAAGTTCTATTATTTTATCATATTTTTCATCTTCTATAAATTTTCTAATTAATCCTTCTTTAAACAATATATCTGCACCTAGTTTTGCATGGTCTAATAACATCTCATTTAAATAAGTTCCATTTCTAGTATATTGTTCAAATCTTCCTATATCATGAAGTAATCCTATTAACTCTGCAAGTTCTATTTGTTCTTCATTTAATTTTAATGCTTTCGCCACATCTTTACTTCTTTCCATTACTCTTATTGAATGTAGCTTTTTCCTTTCTATTCCAACATATTCATCCTCATCTTCATATTCTTCTTCAAATATTCTTACATATCTTAAAAATTCTTCTTTGCATTTTTCTATATCAATCATCTATTGGCTCCAATCTTTGTTTCATATAATCATTTATTATTTTTCTTATATTTTCAAATTTTGCTTTTGTTTCTTCTTTGAAATTAAATCTATTATACAATTTATCATAATATTTATTTTCGTAAACTTTCCTTAGCCCATAGTCAAAATTAAAGTCAAATACATATGCAAAATGTGCTACTAGTAAATCCAAATGTGTCTTTCTGTTTTTATAAATAATATTTTTATCTTCTATAAATTCTCTATATATTTCGTCTGAAATTTTTTCTTCTTCTAAATTGTCTGTTTCCCATATTGCTTTCTTATCTTCTATTGTAAGTAAATATATTATGTCTGTTTTGTCACTATCTCTTATTAATTTTACATGTAATAATTCTCTTTTCGATAAGTCTTTTCCTATATCTTTTTTATCCTTATTATGATTTATTATTGCAAGTTTTATTATTTTATCATATTTTTCATCTTCGATAAATCTTCTAATTAATCCTTCTTTAAATAATATTTCTACACCTAATTTTGCATGATTTGCACTTAGAGCATCTACAAATGTATTATATCTTTTTACTTGCTCAAATCTTCCTATATCGTGAAGCAATCCTATTAGTTCTGCAAGTTCTACATCTTCTTTAGGTAATTTTAAACTTTCTGCAATATTTTTTGCAATTGACGCAACTCTTTCTATATGTGCAATTTTTAGCGCTATTTTTGGATTTTCTATATCATAATTTTTTACATATTCCTTAAATTCTTGTTTGGCCTTTTTTATATCTATCACTTTAAACACCTCTATTTAACATTAAATTTTTATTTTTATTTAAGACAAGTCCATATATAGACTTGTCAAAATCTTTTAAGCTCTTTTTTCTAAATAATAAATTTGACTTGAATGCTTTTCTAAAATTTTTTCTACATTATTAAGCCTTTCTTGTATTTCTTTATTCCTTTCTTCGTTTCCTGTTACAGCATCAAATAACATATCAAGTTTTTTTCCATGCTCTTGTTGTATTACTGCAATATCTTTTCCTAGCCTTCTAATTTCTTCTTGCATAATTTTTATTATTTCTCTTGTATCTTTTCCTTCTAATTCTAAATTATCAACCCTTATATTAACCTTCTTTATCTCATTAGCAAGCTCTTTAAATCCTACATCTACTTTTTCTTCTAGCCCATTTAATCTCTCATCAATTCTTTTTATTTCTTTTCCCATTCCGTTTATTTCTTTTTTCATTCCTTTTATTTCTTTTCCCATTCCTTTTATTTCTTTTTCCATTCCGTTCATTTCTTTTCCCATTCCGTTTATTATTTCATTTGTTTTCTTTTGTTCTTCATAAATCTTTAAAATAATTGAACCCATTTCTTGATTATCCATATATCTCCTCCTTGTTAATTTTTATATTTTAATTAACAGATAATATTAGTATAGATTTTTAAGAAAAATTTGTCAAATAAAATTTTCTTTAATTTTAATTATTTTTTGTGGAAAAACTTGATTTTTCTAATTTTTTCATTTATTTTTAATTTATTTTAAACAAAATTCATCCTGATTATTTTTTATTGATTTAACAATATACAAATTTCTAAAAAATCATAGAATACTATTTTCATTTTCTTTGAAAAATTTCGAGCTTAAGTTTTGACATTAAAAATACTGAAATAACTTTATATTTTGAACTTATTAAAATTTTCTTTGTACTAAACTTCTATCATTTGTTAATTAATGTAAAAACATTATAATACTTTTAATTTTTCGTGTCAACTATTTCTGTAAACTTTTTTATTTTTTGTAACCAAACTGTAATTAATATTTAACACTTATGAAATAAAAATTAGCTATTTTTATAGTATAATATTGTTAGATTATACTATAAGGAGCATTGGTATGAGTGTAGAATCAGATTTAAGAAAAGATGGAATAGAAGTAACTGAAAAATTGGACACATTACGAGTTAATTCTCTTGCAAGAAATGTTTCAGTAAAATTATGTGAAACATTTCCAGAATTTAACTTAAACCAAAATGAATTGTTTATAAAATTGTCAAGATTAAATATGTATAAAGCTAAAATGCCAGAAGGAATGGCTGAAGCTAATTATTTTTATAAAAACACATCTATATATTTTAATGAGCATATACAAGATGAAGATTTAGAAGAATTTGCAATACATGAATGCATTCATTATTTACAGGAAGTAAAAGATAAAAGAAATTCTTTAATAAGAATGGGGCTTTGCGATTATACTGAATTTAAAATTTATGGATTAGGATTAAATGAAGCTGCTGTTCAACTTATGGCTTCTAAAGTAAATGGAATTCCTAAAGAGTATGTAAAATACTTTGGTATTAGCTTTGAAACAATAAGCCCTTCATATTATCCTTTAGAATGTTGTTTAGCTAGCCAACTTGCATACTTAATTGGAGAAGACATATTATTTGAAAGTACTTTAAATAGTAATGATAATTTTAAAAAACATTTTGCAAATGCTACATCTCCTAAAGTTTTCATGTCAATTCAAAACGCCTTTGATGAAATTTTAAATAATGAAGAGGAAATCATAAAACTAAACAACCGAATTGCAAATATAGAAGATAGAAATAAAAAAGTAGATGGTATGGTTGAAAAAATTAATGAATTAAAAAGTGAAATTTCCTTAACATTTATGAGAACACAGAACTTAATAATTTCAAGCTATTTTGATAATACATTTAATAATATTTCCACTTTGGAAGATGTAGAAAATTACAGAAGAAAATTATATAATTTTAAAGATTATTTAGGTTGCACAGAAGGATATACTTTTTTTAATGATTACTATGTAAATAAAATGATGGACTTAGAAGAAAAATATAATAGGATAGAAAATGGCGAAATTGAAACAGCTCTTAAAGTTATTACTAAAAAAGAAAATATATTTGTAAAAATCTTTAAAGCAATTAAAAAATTGCTTTTGAATGAAGGTATAAAACAAGATATTAATGAATAAAGAAACTTAAAACTAAGTTTCTTTTAATTTTTCTACTATTCTATTTGCAGCTTCTCTTCCTGAATATGCCGCCCAAGCAACAGTACCTCTAACCCCTGCTAAATCTCCTCCTGCATATATTTTTGGATTTGATGTTTCATAATTTGAATTTACTTCAATATTTCCCCATTTATTTAAAGAAATTCCTAAATTTTTAACAAATGGTGCAGTACTTGCACCTAATGCCATTACTACATAGTCTGCCTTTATTATATAATTACTGTTTTCTATATTTACAGGAGAAAGTCTTGTATCTCCTTCTTTCTGAATCAACTCTGTTTTTATTAATTCTAATTTTTCTACTTTTTCTTCGCCAATAATTTTTACAATATTATTTTGGAATAAAAACTCAATCCCTTCATTTATTGCATCTTCTACTTCCTTTGCTTCTGCTGGCATCTGCTCTTTCGCTCTTCTATATACTACTTTAACATCCTTTGCACCTAGTCTTTTAATTGTTCTTGCACAGTCCATTGCAACATTTCCACCACCTGCAACAACTACCGTTTTTCCTTTATAATTTGGATGCATATTGTATTCTAAAAGTTCATTTCCCCCATATACTCCTTTTAATTCTTCTCCTTCTACACCCATTTTAGAAGAACAATTTGCTCCAAATGATAAAAATATTGCATCATACTCTTTTTCTAATTCATTTAAACTCAAGTTTTTACCAAGTTCTTTTCCATATTCTACTTTTATCCCTAAATCTAAAATATTTTGGACAGTTTTTTCTACTATTTTTTTATCAAGTCTAAATTCGGGTATTCCATACATTAGAAGCCCACCTAAAAAGTTATATTTCTCATAAATTGTGACATTTACACCTGCTTTAGTTAAAAAAGCAGCTGCAGTTATTCCAGCAGGACCTCCTCCTATTACTGCTACTTTTTTATTTCCTAATCTTAAAACTTTTCTATTTTCTTCTATTTCTTCTTTCCATACTTTTACTAAAGAATTTCCCTCTTCCATTGCTTTATCAAAAACAACTGCCTCTAAATCTCCAATCGCCACTGGCTCACCTTTAATTCCTCTTACACAAAAACCTTGACATTGTTTCATATGTGGGCATATTCTTCCACACACTCCTTGAAGCACAGTAGTTTTACATAGTATTTCATATGCTTTACTAAAATTTTCTTCTTTTACTTCATTTATAAAGTCTGGTATTTCATTATGTAATGGACAACCTTTATTAGAACAAGGTTTTACCTTACAATTTAAACAGTAATTTGCTTTTTCAATTATTTCTTCCATATTCTACTCCTAATTATCTTTAAACTATTTTATACACATTCATTATATATATTTTATTATATATATTTATTTTAAGTCAAACTATCTGACTTGTTGTTCATTTCTTTTAACACTAATCGTAAATCATTTACAAAATCTATTTTTTTAGTCTCATCTCTTAAAAGAGCTGCTGGATGCCAAGTAGGCATATATTTGATTCCTTTCTTTTCAACCCATTTTCCTCTTGATTGAGTTATTCCATATTCTTTACCTAAAATATGTTTTAATGCTACACTTCCTAAAAGCACAATTATTTCTGGTTTTACAAGTATTACTTGATTTCTTAAATAATTCATACAAGCCTCACACTCATCTTCTTCTGGGTTACGATTTCCTGGTGGTCTACATTTAACAATATTTGCTATATAAACTTCCTCTCTATTTAACCCTATTGCCTGGAAAGCTAAATTCATAAGTTTACCAGCACGCCCTACAAAAGGCTCTCCGAAGTCTATCCTCATCTGCTCCAGGACCTTCACCAATAAACATTAATTTAGCATTTTTGTTCCCTGTTCCAAAAACAATATTTTGTCTACCTGTACATAGTTTACACTTTTTACAACCAATAATTGATTTTTCTAAATCTTCCCAATTGTCAAACATATTTTACTCCTTCTATTACCTTTATAAATATAATATCTATTATTTATTTAACACAATTTTCTAATAACATTATTTTTTCTTTTGTATTTGTATCTATTTTAGCATTTGTTCCAATTGGTATAACTATCTTTTCTTCAATATGACCAAAATTATCTGATTTAATAATAGGAAAATTATACTCATCTCCAATAACATCAAAAACAATTTTCTCTAAAGAAATATTACTTTCGTGATTATAACTACCTATCCACAAGCCATTTATCTTGTCAAAAACTCCATTTTGTTTCATATAATATAAATAATTATAAGCAAGAGCAGGACCTGTTTCAAAACCTAATTCTTCTATAAATAATATTTTATTATTAAAATCTATTTTGTATTTACCTTCTACTAGTCCTCTTGTTAAACTAAGATTTCCTCCAACTAACTTACCAGTTGCAAAGCCTTCTTTTAACACTTTATAATCACCTATTTTACCTAAAGTAGTGTCACCTTCTACAAAACGTTTTAATGCTTCATTAAAGCTAAACTCAGTCTCATCAGTTGCGATTGTTTTAAAATTAGTACCACTGAAAGTAACAAGTTCGCATTTAGCAGTTATAACATTTGTAATTGAAGTTATATCACTATAACCACATATAATTTTAGGATTTTTTCTAATCAAATCATAATCTAAATATTCGAAAGTAGAATTTGAATTTTCTCCACCTTTAGCACACCATATCATTTTAATATCTTTATTAGAAAACATATCATTAATATCTTCTGCTTTTTCTTTAGCAGTGCTACTATAACCTAAACTATTAGAAAAAAGATTTTTAGAAAACTCTACTTTAAACCCCTTTTCTTCTACTTTCTTTTTAGCTAGCATAATTTCATCTACATTTTCATCAATTATAGGATTAGAAGGTGCTACAACGCCTATAGTATCGCCTATTTTTAATTTGTCTGGAATAATCATATTGCTCTCCTTACTTTTTATATTTTTTTCACTTTCCTTTTATTTTTTCATTTTATTCTTATTTTTTTTATTTATTTTCTATTTATTTATTTCCTATTTTTTGTATTTATTTTAAAACAATCAAAGCCGTATTTAAACCATAGTTTTCTTTTTCTGCCCTATATGAATGTAAACTTTTAGGATTACACATAGTACATATTTTACTATCTATTATATTTTCCTCTTTTATGCCAATATTTTTTAAAATGATCTTATTAATTAAAACTGTGTCAATATTCCATTTTCTATTTGATATCTTTTCTTCAATAATTTCTTTTAAATTCTCTTTTCCTAACTCCTTAAATTCTTCCAAAAACATATCTTTAACATTTTTATCAACCTCAAAATGACATTTTCTAATAGAAGGACAAATACATACTATAATATCTTCTTTCTTGCAAGCAAACTCTTCTATCATCTTTTCTACTGTTTTAATAGAAATTCTTTGAAGTGTACCTTTCCAACCAGAATGTGTATTTGCAATTACTTTTTTCACAGGGTCAAAGAATAGTAAAGAAATACAATCAGCACTTGTAGAAGAAATTATTAGATTAGGCTTATTAGTAATCAATCCATCAATATTCTCATATTCTTCTAAATTAAAATCTGGCTTATCTTTGTTAATCTTACCGTAAACAGACTTAACATTATTTGTATGTCTTTGAATTCCTTTAACTAAATTCCTATAATCACACCCCATACTATCACATAAATTTTTATAATCTATAATTGTTTTGTTATAATCCTTTTCTGGAATTTTTCCATTTAAATTACCAGTTTTAAAATTAACCTTCGTTCCTAAAGAATAACAATGTAAAATTATATTATCATATTCCAACAATCTTTTAAACTGTAAATACTCTATATCATCTTTTTTCACATGAATAACAGTATCATTTGATAAATCCATTTTTACTCCTTCCCTTATGTCTCATTCTTCATTTTCCTTAATATATCATCTTTTGATTTTTTGTCTATATAATTATATTTATTATCATCAAAACGTGGATTAAAACCACATATAGTTTTATACTCACAATATTCACATGGCGTTTTTCCTTGCTTGTTATATGGTTTTAAATCTATATTTCCACTTAATATTTCTTTTGATATGTCTTTTATTGTTTTATAAATATACTCTTGTAAAACTTTAAATTCTTCTTGTTTTACTCCATTCGTATTTCTTTGGTTTATTTCTCCTTTTAATGTTATTCCAGCAGGTACTAAATCTGATGTTCCTGATTTTAATGTGTTATCATTCATTTTAATTATTTTTACATCTGCAATTATTAGACCTTTCATTTTAAAGTTTTTTCTTATCATTTCTTCAATTTCATCTTCATTTAATCTCTTATCTGCATTTGCCATTTGTTCTAATAATGAAAAATAAAATATTCCTGCTGGCATTATATCTTCTTTTCTACATATTGCATCTGTATATGTTAGAAGTTGTATTTGAAGCCCTGCATATACTTCGTTTAAGTCTATATTTTTTGCTGATGATTTATAATCTATTATTCTTAAGTATTTTCCATCTTCATTTTTAGCTGTATCTATTCTATCTATTTTTCCTGTTATCTCAATCTTTTTACCATTATCTAATTCTAAAATAATTGGCTCATATTTTCCTTTTTCTCCAAATTCCACCTCTGTTCCACTTACTTCAAAATCACTATTTACAATTGTTATAATTATATATTTTAAAGCCTTTGTGATTATCCTTTTTAATCTTCTTACTAACACTTTATATTTAGCTGTTGCTGTAAAGATAAAGTTTTTATTCAAATTTAAACTCTCATCTATAATATTTGATACTATTTCTAAAATCTTATCTTCTTCAATTTGGGCTAAATCTAAATCTTCTTCTCTTACTACTTGGAAAAAGCTATCTATTGTCTCATGCATAAATGAACCCGTATTAAAACTTTGTACCTTTAAAGTTTCTTTTTCTTTCAACTTTAACCCATATTGTAAATAATATGAAAATGGGCATCCTCTATATTTTTCTAATCTTGATATACTTGTTTTTAAAGTATTTCCATATAATTTATCTATATTTTCTTGTTTTATTCTTTCTGGCAAATTTGTATAATTTAAACCTTGCATATCACTTTTAAGTTTTTTGTTCCACTCTTCCTGTCCATTATAATAATTATATATTTGATACCAAATTTCATCTATTTTTTCTTTATTTCTTATTTTTGCTATATTTTCTATTAATTCTTCATATGTTACTTTTTTATTTACAATTTCATACTTTTTATTTATAACATCACTTTCTTCCTTCATTTTTGGAAACATTTTCTTTATTTGACTTACTAACACAGAAGGTCTAAGTGATTTTCCATCTTTATCTGATGAACTATATGATAAATATAGCTTTTCTTCTGCTGTTGTAAATGCTTTATAAATGTTGAATTTATCTTCATATAAATTATCTATTGTTCCATTTGCAAGTTCTATTCCATCTTGTTTTAATATTTCTCTATCACTATCATTTAAGAACCCTTCATCTTTGTTACTACTTGGAAACACGCCATCATTTAAACCTAATATAAATACCACTTTTACTTTATGACTTCTTGACCTATCTACATCTCCTAATATTACTTGATCTGCTGTTCCTGGGATTTTACCAAGTCCACTATTTTTTAAGCCTATCTTAAATATTTTTTGGTATTTATCAATCGTAATTTTTTCATCATCAAATATTAAAACCATTTTATCAAAAATATCTATTATTATTTCATAACTTTCTTTATATTCTTTTGCTAAATCTAATAAATCTTTTTCTTCTAATTCTAAAATTTTTTTAGATATCTTTTCTTCTATATTTTGATTTATTATAAAATTATATAAAGATAAAGTTATATTTTTAACAGTTCTATCTTTCTTTATTTCTTCTTGTAATTTAAGTAATGGTTCTATTATTTCTTTTCTTATCTCATTTAATCTTTCTATTTCTTTTTTTGTTTTTTCATTATCTAATTCATATGTAAAATCTTTTTTCCATTTATTTTGTTTTATCCCCCATTTATTACAATAATTTTCTAACTTAAAAATCTCTTCTTTATCATAATCAAAAAATCCTAATTTTATATAACTAAAAACCGCTTCTTGTGAAAAGTTTTTACTTAAAACTTCTAGTATAGAAAGAACATACTGTACTATTATATTTTGATTTAAATCTCTTTTTTCATCAATAAATACAGGTATATCATATTCTCTAAATATTGCTCTAACTAGTGATGAATAATTTTCTATGTTTTTTGTAATAATTGATATATCTCTATATCTCATATTTTCTTTTCTTATTAATTCTTCTGTTTCCTTAGCTACATTTTCAACTTCTGAATATTCATTTTTAGCTAAAAATAAAGATAGGTTTTCCACAGATTTTCCATAATTTGTGGAATTATTGCTGTATAAATTATTACTCAAAAATTGTAATTCTTCTGTTTTAAAGCGAAAACCTTTTTCTAAATGTATGAAATCATCTAACCCAATATCATTTTCTTTTGCTAAATTGAGTAATTTTTTTACAGTTAATTTATTTGGATAATATATATCTATATCTGGGTTTGTATTAAAATCTAAATTATCAACACATATTGTTATATTAACTTTTTTTGCTAAACGTAGAAATTCTTTTATTACTTGGTATTCTTGATAAGTAAAACCAGAAAATTCATCTATATAAATTATACTATTTTTTACTAAATCTACTTTATCTAAATTTTCTGCAAGTAAAGTTAATAAATCTGTATCCTCTATATAAGTTTCGCTTATTTTATCTTCAAATTCTTTATATATTAAACTCATATCTTGTAGCTTATTTTTTAAATATAAATCTTCTACACTTGAAATCTCATTTAACAAATCATTTACACTTACTCCATGTTTCTTAAACTCTGTAATTGCTCTCATACTTAAATCTATATTTTCATCTGATTTACCTAAAAACTTTAAGTTTTTCTGGTTATTACTTAAAATAGAATAAACAAGCATAGCTTTTCCGCATTTAGATAAACTTTCTAACCCTCCACCAACTTCTTGCATTACTCTATATGCCATCCTACTTAAAGTTAGAACTTCCGCAGAAATAACCGCACCACAACCTATTTTTTCCATTTCGTCCATGAGTTTTCTCTCTGCTGTAAATGAAAACTGCTCTGGTGTTATTATATATATTTTATTATTTATTTCATTATTTTTTCTTCTATTTTTTTCGTTCTTTTCTTCCTCTATTAATCTACTAATTTCAGAAAAGCAATAACTACTTTTACCACTTCCACTTTTACCATAAATAAGCCTTAACATTTTTACCTCCTAAGGGACGTTTCCTTTTGCTCGAAAACGAGCACTTGGGACACATCTTCCTTTTCTTTCCTTAAATTTTATAACAGAAAAAGAAAAATAGCAAGCAAACACTTACTATTTTCTAACAATTATAATCACATATGTTATACAGTATATTTATTATTATACTTTATAACATAAATATTTATAACTATAAATATTGTTTTATGCACTTAGTCCAAAAGACATAAGTGTAATACTAAAGAAAGGAGTATAAAAGTCTATGGAAATTCACATAGAAATAAGGTTTATAATTCTTTGTCTTGCAGTTTTAGTTAGCATCATTGGTATTTTAAAATATCAATTTAAGTTAGATAAAGATAAGGTCGATATTAGCCCTCAAACCAATATCGACCAACCTAATAATTCATCCATAGAGTAAGGCTAAGCCTCACTCCTTTTTATTATATAATAATATTTATAAAAATCAATAATTATTATATAATTGTAAAATATTTGTTACTTTCCTTTATTTTCTATTCTTCTACAACTGTAACATTACTTCTTCCTTCTGCTATTTGATTAAGCATTGTACTTTTTCCTGTAAGAGTTATTGCTCCAGGTGTATATATTAAAAAACTTCTATAATTTTCTGGATTGCAATTAATTGTTATTATTCCTTCTAAATTAGGACAACTAGCAAAAGTTTCTCCAATATTTGTAACATTTTCAGGAATAGTAAATTCTATATATTCCAAACTAGTGCATGCCCAAAATGTCTGATACATATTAGTTACATTATTGGGAATATTAGGCAATTCTTGTAAACTAGTACAATGTGCAAATGTAGCTCGTAAATTTTCTACCGTATCTGGTAAAACTGATAGTTCCGTCAATTCTGGATTATATGAAAATGCTCCGTACATATCTTCTACTCCATATCCAATTTTAGGCATTTTTTCTAATCCTGTATAACCATTCCATTGAAATTCTTTCACACTTCCTGGTATACAAATAAATTCTTTTAAATTTTCACACCCTTCAAAAGTCATTTCCATTTTTTTAACTGTAGGTGGTATTTTAGGAGCTATAACTATTTTTTTTAATTCTTCGTTATCATATCCTCGAAATGTAGAATATAATGAGGTTACTGGAGTCCATTCACCATTACTTATTTTTATATACTGTGGTACAGTTCCTTCTATTGTTCCCTCATCTTTTATATTTCCTCTATACCCTTCTGCATCTTCTACACCATCTAAAGCATTTTGCGTATTTAAAGCATATCCTCCTGTTTTATCATCAAAGGTATATTCCCATAAGTCCATATCAACAGGATTCCCATCTGTTCCTATACCTATTACTCCATTGTTTATTTCTTCATCTTGGCTTTCTGGTGCTACCGCACTTGCCATTTTTTCATTCCAGTCTATTACTTGTTCAATATTATTTTCAGAAACTGTATAATCTCTTAGTGAATTTAAACAACTTACAGTATATGTTTCATCTTCTTCTATTGATACAACTGCATTATTTTCTCCAAATTGACTATTTAAAGCCTTTTGAAAACTGTGAAAATTTAATTCTTGATAACCACTTTCTCCTATTTGTGCTTCTGATATTGCTAATCTAATTTTTTCTATATCTCCTGCTTGTTCTGTTCTTTCTTCAGTATTTTGTGCTTGTGTAAGTATTCCATTTTCTCCTGTTAACATTGCAATTGATACTCCAGCTAAAATAAGTAAAACAATTATTGTAATAATTAAAGCAATTAAAGTAATTCCTTTGTTTTTATTAATATTTAATCTTTCCATTTTTCAAGTTCCTTTCTTTTGTTAAATCTTCAAATAAATTATTTGAAAGTATCATATCAATGAAAATTTTGAAAATAAACATTGCTTTTTATCTTGCTTTTTGCAATGCTTTTTTATTTTTATTTTTGCAATACAATTTATTAGTATAGGAGGTAATGCAAAATGGCATTTCAAATAAAACCAAACAGAAAAGAAACAGAAAATAAAACAATAAGATTTCCAATACCATTAATAGAAGAAATTGAAAAGGCCATAAGAAATAAGGATGTAACTTTTTCAAGATTTGTAATACAGGCTTGCGAATATGCTTTAAATAATTTAGAAGACAAAGAAAAAAACACGTAGAATTATTACGTGTTCTTTTTATTAAAATTCTAACTTTTTACATTCTTTTTTCCATTTTTCTTCTTTAATTATTTTTAATACTTTTTCAAAATTAAACACAAAATATTTCTGTTATTTACTCTTACACTACTTGTAATTTTAATTTTTCTAATTCTTCCTTGCTTATTCCTGTTGCTTTTATTATTATTTCATCATCTACATTTTGTGCTAAAAATCCTTTTATTGTTTTTGCTATTCCTTTTCTCATTTGTTTTCTTCCTTCTTCCTCTACTATTTTCTTAAATGCTCTTTCAAAATTAGACATAAAATCTCCTCCTTTATTTATTATTTTCATTATTTCTCTTTTTAAATTTCTTATTTCTTCTTTTGTTAATTCTTTTACTATCCACGGCATTATTCCTTCAATCTTCTCTAATATTATTCTCATTGCCCTCTTTTCCCAATGATCTATCTTTTTAAAACTTTTTAGTTTTTTTATTATATATTCTAAATCTTTTTTGTTTCTTATTTTCTCAAAAGCCATTCCTACTGCTATTCCTGTTCTTCTTTCTAATAAAAAATCTACTGTATATTTATTTATATCTATTAAATTATATTCTGGATATGTTAATACTGGTAAGCCATATTTGTTATTCTTATCTTGTATTATTGTTCTTGCTACATCCCACGGTCTTCTTGCTGTACTTAATACTATTGGATATATTATTGGTGCTTTTCTATTTTTATTATTTTCCATTTGTTCTTCTCTACTTCCTATTATTGCTACTGCATGTTCATTTATTCTTTCTCCCATTTTATAATCAACTGTACTTTGATGTTTTACTGTTATAAATGACTCTTCTTTTTTTATTTTATATATTACATCCAATAATCTTGTTTTTAAATTTGTCTTTAACCTATATTCTCCATTAAAATTTTCTATATCTTTTTTATTTAAATTTATTTTCATAAAATCTCTCATTAAAAATATTAATTCTTGCTTTGCTATTAGTATTTCTTTTATTACACTGTCATGTGCCTTATAATATCTTTTATTATTTTTTCTTCTTCCTTTGTTCTTATATATTTCCATTTTTGCATTGTTTTTTACTTCCAATCTTATTCCTCCTTAAATTTTAATTCTTTTTTACCATTAAAGTCAAGTTGATTTTTAAGTAAACATCTTTTAAACTTAACTTTTTCCTACCTTTTTCTCACTTTTTCTTATGTTTTCTTTAATTTTTACTTTTTATATTTTTCTTTAGCTTATTTTTTTCTAAACTTTTAAGGAATTTAAATAAGATTTTAAATTCTTGTAAATAAACATTGGATAAATTAATAATCTAATATTATAAATACATTAATTTATAAACCAATTGCATAGTGCAAATTATTTTATTATTCATAGGATTTGTTTAGAATTAATTTTTTGAATAAATTCACCTTTTAAAAAAAACGTTTTTTATTTATCGTAAACAATATATTACCATATAAAAAATTAAATTTCAAGTTTTTTCCAGTGTTTTTTCAAACTTTTCATCGCAAAAAATGACAAAAATTGACAATAATACAAATTAAAAAACCTATTACTTTAATTCTTTCATTTTAAGTAATAGATTTTTAAATTAATATTATTTATTTTCTATAATAATTCATATTTAAATCTTTTCCTAAATACCAGCCACCTATAAAATCCACTTGTAAATAATCATCTAAATTATATATAGGCTCTTGTACGATATTTCCGTTTCTATCTACAGCTCCCCATTTTCCATCTTTCTTTATTGATGCAAATCCAAAACTATTTTGCATTCCTACATCATCATATATATAATCAACTATAACTTTTCCCTCTTTATCTACAAATCCATATTTTCCATCTTTCTTACTTACAAATAATGTATTTCCAGTAAATATATCAGATTCCTTTTCCTCTTCAAATTTAAAATTATAATATTTATATTCATCGCTCTGTCTTATCTCTATATATCCCTTTTCATCATCTAAATCTGTTACAATTCCTGTTAGTTTTACTGAATAGTTATTATCTAACACCTCATTATTATAGTTTTCATCTTCCGTTATATATATATCTGCTTTCTCATTATATGTAATCCCATTATATTTAAACTCTACTTTTTCATTACCTTGCAAGTCTATTATTCCATATTTATCATCTCTTTTAGCAATTAAAATCCCACTTTTTGCTTCTTTTAGCTCATCATAACTAGTCTCAATCACATCTTCACCTGATAAATTCATAACCCCATATTTATTATCTATTTTATAGATTACACCATTCTCTGGATTCTTTAATATAGCTACTATTTCCTTTCCGTTTGCATTTAGGATTTCTCCTTCACCTCTTTTTACAATCTTCTGATTATCACCTTCAGTTACTACATAATATTCTCCCTCATGTATTTTACTTATTCCATCATATTTTAATTCCAACACTTGTGAATTTCCTATATCTACTATTCCATATTTTCCATCAGTATTTTTTACAATAAAACCTTGTGAAGCCTCATCGCCTAAACTTTGTATTTCTGAATATGATGGAGGTATTATTATTTTACCTTCATTATCCACAACTCCATAATTTCCATCTTTTGATACAATTAAAGTATTTTGTACTCCTTGTAACAAATTAATACTATCATACTCACATGCAAGTATTTCATTCCCTTCCATATTAATTAATCCATATTTTCCTCCATTTTGTACTTTTAAAGCCTTTCCATCATATATCAAATTTTGATTTTCATCTACACTTGAAATTGCTTCTACCTGCTCATAATTTGTAAAAATCCCTTCATTTTTACTATTTATTGCTTTTGTTTTATATGTTCCCTCATCATAATTCACATCAAATGTATATAAAAATACATCTTCTTTGCTATTAGGAACTATTATCATCTCTCCAAAACTTGGATCTATTACAATATTACCATTAGAATCTATAACTCCCCATTTATTATCTTTATATGCTGCAAAATAGTCTATACTAGTAATATTACCCTGTTCTTCATCTTTTGTAAAAATTCCTTTAAGCATTACTATACACATAATTATAACAACAAATAAAATTATTACTGCAAATACTTTTTTCATATTCAACTTCGGCTCTTCATATCTCTTTCCTCTACTCAAAGTAGTTTCCTCCTTGCTATATCTAATTTTCCTTTTTCCTAAATTTACAAACAATTATACTCATATCATCTTTAGCTACCCCATAATTATTATCTATGGCTTCTTCTAATATCAAATTTGCTATTTTTCTTGTATTTGTAGTTTCTATATCTTCAAGTAAATACTTAATCCACAACTCTTTATTTTTATATTCCACATTTGAATCTAATATACCATCTGAACAAAGTACCATTATATCTCCTGATTTTATATCTTTATCAAAAGTTTGTATTTTGCTTTCTTCTATTATGCCAGTTGGTAGTGAATTTGATTTTACCATTTGCACCTTTTTACCTTGCTTTATATAAGTTGGGCATGCTGCACTTTTTATAAATTCTACATTTGCCTGATATAAATCCACTATTGCTATATCTAAACTAGCAAAACTTTCTTTATTTTGATTTATTAATGCATTATTTATCAAATCTAAAGATATATTTTTATCAAAACCTGATAATAATAAATTTTCTAATAAATTTAGGGCTTCGTTACTACTCTTATTTGCTTCTCTACCACTCCCCATTCCGTCACTAATTGCTAACAAATACTTTCCATCTTTTAGCCTAATAGTTAACGTATTATCCCCTGAAATCTCACTTTTAGTTTTTGTTTTATTGGCCACTCCCATTGCCATCACATATTTATCATCAGATAAAAAGTCTAATTTTTTACCAACACTTGCCTCTTGATTTAAAACAATTTTTTCTCCCAAGATTTTAGTAAGGATTTTTGATATTATTTCTATTTTAGCTGTTTCAATATTTTCTTTTAAATAAATTTCTATTAAATATCTACTTTCCTTTTTAATAACTATATCTTGAACTTCTATTTCTTTTTGTTCAAGTAAAGCTATTACTTCTTGTTTCTCTTTTATAAAATTATCTTCATTTTCTATATCTTTTTCTAAATTTTTTGCCATATTCTCTATTGCTTTTGATACACCTGCTAATTGTTTATGGACATTTTTCTTATTTTGTTCTATTTTCTTTTTCCATATAAAATCTGACTTTGCTACTTTATATGATATATTTATTGTTCTTACTATTTGCATAATATTTTCTTCTAGTTTTTTACTTATATCTTTATCATCAAATCCTATTATATAGCTGTTATTTTCTGCAAATATCTGTAATAAATCTTTTCTTGTTATTTCTTGTTTATCAACTAAAAATTCAAATATTTTATCAATAATATTACCATTTACATCTGCTATATCATCATATAACATATTATCTTTATAACTTTCTAAGTTATTTAATAGTTCAGATATAAATATCCTTTTATTCTCCTCTTGCTCATTATTTACATCATTTTCTGATACTTCTTCATTTCTATATGTCACAGCTATTTTATCTATAGCTTTAGATACATTATTTAAACTTTCAGCAACTTCTTTGCTTTTATTTAATGCTCTTCCTCCTGATGAAGGTAAAAATTTCGAATTTCCGATAAACTCTTCTAAATCTATTTGTAAGTTTTTAGGCACTAATAATAATCCAATAGATGCAACTAATATCTCCTTAAAATGTATTAATTCTACTGTATATCCATTTGATACATATGCAAGTACTATATTTCCTAATGTAAAACCTATTACTACTCCGATTTTTCCGAATCTATTTAATATTCCTGCTATCATTCCTGATATTGCATATGCTGCTATCATTATAGGCTCATTATTACTTATTACTCCTAAAGTCACTCCTATAGTAACTCCTGAGGTTGTCCCTACTAATATACCATTTTTCCAACCAAGTATCATAACTATTAATATACTAAATACATTTGTAATACTAAATCCATAAATATTTGCACTTTCGAAAGCACCTAATGCTATTGCAAAAAGCAAACTTGCTCCTATTACTTCTTCTATTGAAAATGCCCTATTTTTATAGAATTCTTGTACCACAACTAATGAATTTACAAATATTTTATAAAATACTAATCCTATTATTGATAATGTTATAGTACTTAAAATATCATATAATGTAAATGTAGACATCAATATTTTTGCCAACCCTATTAACAAACAAGCTATAAACACATTTTTTCCTATTTTAATCTTTTCATTTCTTTCTTGCTCATTATAATGTGGCTTTATTATAAACAATGTTGCTATCATTACCAATGCTGTTAATAAATATTCTACCGCTCCTCCTACTCCAAATTTTAATAAATTACCTATTAATGAAATTACAAGTATCCCTAAGGCCGGAATTGAAAAAGCTAAACATGCCCCTAATAAACTTACACTAAATATTGAAAAATCTCCACCTAAAGACACAAATGATAACATAAATGCTACTACATATATTACAATATTTTCCTTCGAAAAAACTTTAGAAAATATATTTAATTTGCTTTTTTCTTCATCTTCCATCCTTTTTAAGTCTATTGTACTTTCATTTAAATTTTGAAACATCCTTACCACCTCTTTATTTTTTGATAAGATTATTTTACTACTTGTCCTCTGTGGTTTTTGTCTTTTTTGGTCTTTTAAATCAAAAAAGTTTTTTACAATTATATATATTTTTTATTAATTTTTTTTATAAAAATCTAATATACGATTTTTATTTTATTATATAATATCAAAAAAAGCAATATTAAATAAAATATTAGGAAATATTTTTTTCTTAATTTCTTTTTTATTATATAGTCGATTTTTGTCATTTTTTGCGATGAAAAGTTCGGAAAAGTTTTAATAAAAACTTGAATTTTGATTTTTTATATGGTAATATATTTTTACAAAATTAAAAAACGTTTTTTAAATTTTATTTATTCAAAAAATTAATTCTAAACAAATCCAATGAATAAAAAATAATTTTTGTTATAAATTTTTGTGAAAGTATATTTGTTTTATGACTTTTAATTTATGTCAAAAATTCATTCAAAAGAATTTAAAATCTTATTTAAATTCCTTAGGGTTTAGAAAAAATAAACTAAAGAAAAATATAAATAATAAAAATTAAAGAAAACATAAGAAAAATAAAGAAAAAAAGAGAAATAAAGGTGAATATAAAAACATTTACTTTAAAATCAACTTGACTTTAATAGTAAATAAAATGTAAAATATAGAGGAGGAGATATATTGGAAAAAATAATTGTACCAAAAGAAGAAAAAATAGCTAAAAAAAGATTTATAAGAAAAATCAAAAAATCAGAAAGAAATAAAATACATGATAGTTTAGTAAAAGAAATACTAAACAAACCTAAAGAATTAAAAAATTTTATGAAAGATTTTTTAAACCTAGTAATAGAAGAAAAAGATATAGAAAATTATAATAGAGAATTTAGAACAAAGTTAAAATTAAGAACAAGAATAATGGATTTATTATATAAAGTAAAAGAAGATAGTTCATATATATTATTAGAACATCAAAGTACAATAGATTATAAGATGGCAAAAAGAATGGGTGATTATTGTTCTTTAGTAATAGAAAATGATGAAGAATATAAAAATAAAAGAAAAAATGCAAAAGCACCAATAATATATCCAGTAGTATTAAGCACTTCTAAAAGACCATGGGATGCACCTACTACAATAGTCCAGAATGAAAATAATAAATATAAATTTCCACCATTAACATATCCAAAATATAATGTAGTAGATATAAATAATTATTCAATTGATTTTTTAGTAGAAAGAAGAACAGGAATAGGATTGTTTATGTCCTTTGAAAGAATAAAAAATATAGAAGATTTTAAGTATATAATAGAAAAGATAAGAAAATTAGGCGGAGCAAATGAATATGAAATAGAAACGACATTATTAGTAGTAGAGAGATTAGAAGAAGTAATGCCATGGATAACAAAAGTACTAAAGAAAGAAGAACTAGAGCAATTAAAGAAAAGGATCAAGAAGGAAATAATGGAAGGAGGAAAAACAATGGTATTATCAAATTTTGAAAGCACATTAGCAACAATAATAGAAGAAAATGTTGAGAAAGGAAGACAAGAGGGAATGAAAAAAGGTGTTGAAAAAGGAAGACAAGAAGGAATGAAAAAAGGCGTTGAAAAAGGAAGACAAGAAGGAATGAAAAAAGGCGTTGAAAAAGGAAGATTTCAAATAATTAAAGCTATGTTAAA
>CALXZU010000011.1 GCA_944393325.1 uncultured Clostridia bacterium | reverse complement strand
TCTCTGTATATTTGGAGAGTTATTTTTAACTCTCCAAAACTTAAAAGGGAAAATTTTGGAGAGTTAAGTGTAAGCAGTTGTGAAAAAGGCTGAGAAAGGCTAACAAAGGCTAACAGAGTAAAATAGCATATTACAGCCTTTTACAGACACTCTCAAATACGGTTAAAAAAGCACTAAAATTTAGATAAAACAAAAGACCTGAAACCTAGTTGTTTCAAGTCTTTCAAGAATATTTTTCTTTTGGTCGAGGTGACAGGGTTCGAACCTGCGGCCTCATGGTCCCAAACCACGCGCGCTACCAACTGCGCCACACCTCGATTTATTTGGTATTTTATCTACCGCTCATATATAATAACACATTTTTATTTGGTTTGCAAGATTTTTTTGAAATTTTTTTAATAAATTTCTCTCTAAATATTGAAAAGTTTAGCATTTTACTATATAATAGTAAAGTATCTGTAATATATGCGTCTGTAGTTTAGCTGGATAAAATGCGAGCCTACGAAGTTCGAGACCGGGGGTTCGAGTCCCTCCAGGCGCACCATTAAAATCACATTTTAATGAATATTACAAGTAACTTTAGTATAGAATATTAATGCGTTAGAACAATACAAAACTTTTAGAAGTTACTTAATAGAGAACAAAGGTCGTGGCTGGAAACCTTTGAAGGTCAACCTAAAATGTGAAACATATTGGAGCATATTAAAGAAAGTGGAAAATTTACTATAAATTTTCAAGCTGGGTGGCACCGCGGAAATTATTTTCGTCCCCGCATTATAGGCAGGGATTTTTTTGTGCCTTGCTATATTGAATAAGGAGGATTTTAAATGACAGAGTACAAAAAATTAAAATGTGATGAATTACGTTTAGAAAACGTGGGAGAAAAAGTAAGAATATCAGGCTGGGTAGAAACAATTAGAGATTTAGGTGGCTTAGTGTTCTTAGATATAAGGGATATGTATGGAATAACACAAGTTGTTACATCTGGTAAAGATGAAGATGTAGACTTTGCATCACATATACCAATAGAATCTTCTGTTTCAGTTTATGGAACTGTAAAAAAACGTGATGAAGAAACAATTAACCCAAAACTAAAAACTGGTTTAGTGGAAATCAAAATTGAAAAAATTGATATATTAGGCAAAAGAACTTTAAGTTTACCTTTTGAAGTAAATACTAATCAAGATATAAGAGAAGATTTAAGACTTCAATATAGATATTTGGACTTACGTTCTGAAAAACTAAAAAATAATTTAATATTACGTGCAAAATTCATACAATTTTTAAGAAATCAAATGATAGGTAAAGACTTTTTAGAAGTACAAACACCAATTTTAACAAGTTCATCACCAGAAGGTGCAAGAGATTACCTTGTTCCAAGTAGATTACACCCGGAAAAGTTTTATGCTCTACCTCAAGCACCTCAGCAATTCAAACAATTATTAATGGTTTCTGGAATTGATAAGTATTTCCAAATAGCACCATGTTTCAGAGATGAAGATTCAAGAGCTGATAGAACACCTGGTGAATTCTATCAATTGGATATGGAGATGAGCTTTGCCTCACAAGAAGATGTTTTAACAACTATAGAACCTGTAATATATAATGCATTTAAAGAATTTTCAGACAAAGAAATAAACATGTATCCATTTCCAAGATTAAAATACGAAGATGTTATGCTTAAATATGGAACTGACAAACCAGATTTGAGAAATCCATTGGAAATTGTAGATGTAACAGATATTTTTACAAATTTAGATTTAAGAGCATTTAAAAATATGATAGTTCGAGTAATTGCAACACATGACGTTGGTGATAAGCCTCGTAGCTTCTTTGAAGATATGACTGATTTTGCAATTAAAGAATTAAAAGCTAAAGGTTTAGCATGGCTTAGAATATTAGACGACGGATCTTTCCAAGGTCCAATTGCTAAATTTATTACAGATGAAGCAAGAATTGAAATGCAAAAAAGAACAAATTCAAAACCAGGTGATTGTATATTCTTTGTTGCCGAAGTTCCTGGTGTAGTTGAAAAATTAGCAGGGCAGGTAAGGGATGAACTAGGTAAAAGATTAGAATTAATTGATAATAATAAATTTGAATTTTGTTGGATTGTTGATTTTCCTATGTTTGAAGATAATGATGGAAAACTTTCATTTAGCCATAATCCATTTTCTATGCCACAAGGCGGATTAGAAGCCTTAGAAGATCAAAATCCATTAGAAATTTTAGCATATCAATATGATATGGTATGTAATGGTGTAGAAATTGCATCAGGTGCTGTTAGGAATCATGATATCGAAGTAATGGTAAAAGCATTTTCTATGGCTGGTTATAGCGAAGACGAAGTAAAAACAAAATTTGGTGCATTATATACTGCATTTCAATATGGAGCTCCACCACATGCAGGTATTGCATATGGAATAGATAGACTTATAATGCTTTTAGCAAATACAGAATCAATAAGAGATGTGATAGCATTCCCATTAAATAGTAAAGCTCAAGACTTAATGATGGGTGCTCCAAGTAATATAAAAATGGATTTATTAAGAGATGTTCATATAAGAACAATACCTCAAAAAAAATAAGAAAGTTCATTGTGAACTCTCTTATTTTTTTAATATATAACACCACTTTCTTTATTATACTTTTCAAAAACCTTTATACATTCATCTCTATCAATATTTTCTAAACTAACTAAATTTTCTTTTTCTCCTTTTAAAAAATCATAAATAATATCATCTCTAAAACCAATACTATTTGCATCTTCTTTTGTACAACCATAATAAATTTTTTTAATATTTGCCCAAATAGCTGCTGATAAGCACATAGGACAAGGTTCACAAGATGTATATAATATACAGTCGCTTAAGTCATATGTTCCTAATTTTTCACAAGCATTTCTAATTGCAACTATTTCAGCATGTGCAGTTGGGTCATGATTTAATAAAACTTTGTTATTTCCATTTGAAATAATATTCCCTTCTTTATCAACAATAACAGCTCCAAAAGGTCCTCCTTGCTTTTTTTCAATACCTTTTTTAGCATTTTCATTTGCTATTTCCATATACTTATTCATTTTAATTCCTTCTTTCTATCTAATTTTTATTTTCATTTACATTAAATACAAAATAATTTTATCATAAATAGATTCTATTTTCCATATATTTGTATGGGGTGAATTTTTTGTTAATAAAATCCTTTAAAATAAATAGAAAATTTATTATTTGTTTTTTTATATTATTAATTATATTAATACCTATAATTATTTTTGTATCATTTGCAAATGATGATAAAAAAGAAGATGAAAATAATTTTATAAAATGGGTAGATTTTAATGTTACATCAGATGTTATGAAACTTACCTCTAAATTAGATATAGACTCACATAACGATAATAATTCAAATATACAATATAATTGGATAGAACTTATTTCATATCTTGCCTGTAAATATGGTAATGATTTTAATAATTTTAAAAAATCTGATTTAGATAATTTAGTAAATGAACTAAATTCTGGAAAAACAATGGAAGAAATCACAAGAAATTTTAAAAATTATAATTATTATTATGAAGCTTATTCTTCTGTCCTTTGCGATTTTATTGGTAATTGTTCTACTGAAAATAATAATGAAAATACAACAAAAAGTACAAATACAAATAGAAATGAAAATAACAACAAAACTGAAACTGGAATTATTCCAGAAAAAAGTTATGGAATTAAAGTATATCTTCCTATTGCTAAAAATTATGCATTTTCACATTATAAAGATTTTGGTAAAAGTAGAGATTATGGTTTTAAAAGAGTACACCTCGGAAATGATTTAATGGGAAGTATAGGCACTCCAATTGTTGCAGTAGAAGGCGGAACAATAGAACATTTAGGTTGGAATCAATATGGTGGGTGGAGAATAGGTATAAGAAGTTATGATAAAAAGCGATACTATTATTACGCTCATTTAAGAAAAGACCATCCATATGCAGATGGTCTTGAAGAAGGTAGTACAGTAAATGCTGGAGATATTATTGGTTATCTTGGAATGACAGGTTATAGCATAAAAGAAAATGTAAACAATGTAAATGTACCTCATTTGCATTTTGGTATACAGCTCATTTTTGACGAATCTCAAGTAGATAGCCCTAATGAAATATGGATAGATGTATACGAAATAATAGAATTTTTAAAATAGGGACGTTTCCTTTGCACACATATGTGTCGCATTGGGGACAGATCTATTTAAATTATTTTTTACCAAGTATTAATTTTATATCTTTATTCAATTTTCCTCTAATAATTTTTAATGTTACTTCTTCATTGGGCTTTTTAGTATAAATATACTCTCTTAAATCATTCATTGTATTTAATTCTATTCCATCTATACTTGTAATTATGTCGCCTTCTTTTAATTCCGTATTATCTGCTGGTCCGCTTTTTATAATCTGTGCAACATATATACCTGTTTCAAAATTTATTCTACTATAATTTCCTGATAAATATGGTATAACCTCTTTATCATAAGCATAAATACCAATTGTTGCTTCTTCATATGTTCCAGTATTTTTAAAACTTTCTATAATTGGTTTTATTATATTAATAGGTATTGCAAAACCAATACCTTCTGCTGTTGTTATTTTTACAGTATTAATCCCTATTACTTCCCCATTTGCTAAAATAAGCGGTCCCCCACTATTTCCAGGATTTATAGTAGCATCTGTCTGTATTAGATCAGTCATGTATGAAGATTTATTTTCTTCTTCTAATTTTATAGTTCTATTTTTAGCACTAATTATCCCAGATGTTACTGTTCTTCTAAACTCAAATCCAATTGGATTACCTATTGCATAAACCGATTCCCCTACTCTAATAGAATCTGAATCTCCAAAATCAACATATGGTAAATTTTTTGCATTTATCTTAACAATAGAAATATCTAAATCACTATCTGCCCACATAACTGTTCCTTCATAATTTGTTCCATTTTCTAATGTAATATAACATTTGCTATACTTTTCTCCTGTAACATGACTATTACTAACTATATAACCATCTTGAGTAACAATAAAACCTGTACCTAATCCCAGCTCGCTTTCCTCACTATTTGTAAAAATACTACTTCCTGTATTCTTTAATTTTGATATACCTACAACTTTTTGTGTTGTCTCTTCAATCATATCTGCAATATTTGTACTTTTTTCCTCTATGTTTTCCACAGTTTGTTCCTTTATTGTGGATTGTTGCCTTTCAACAGTATAATTATTTTGATCTATTTCTATATTTTGATATGTAGTATATAAATAAAAACCAAAAACCCACACAAAAATGAAAAAAATAGAAACAATTATAATTTTTTTTGAGTTGTTTTTCCTTTTTCTTCTCAACTATTTCACCTCAAAAATATTGTTTCCATTTTTTCATATTTTAAACACTTTTTATTTTACTTTAAAACATATCGTTATATAGTTATGTCCCAAATGCGACATTTATGTGTGCAAAGGAAACGTCCCTAATGAACCATATATCTTTTTATTTTGTGTGTTGTTGTTTTTACAAATTCTTCTTTTGTTATTTCTATTTTCTTTATATGTTTAAAGTCTGGTAATTTTTTATTAATTTCTTTTATTTCTTTCCATATTTTTTCTTTATATTCTTTTTCTGCTTTTTCTCCTAACTCACTTTTTATTAAATCCTCATCATAAACTATTTTTGCACATAACATTGTGTCTGTTGAGCTTTTTTCTCTCTGATAAACTATACTTTCTTTTACATATGGTATTTTATTTATTAATGCCTCGATTTCTTCTGGATATACATTTTTTCCATTTCTTAGCACTATTATATCTTTTTTCCTTCCTGTTACATATAAAAATTCATCTTCATCTAAGTATCCATAGTCTCCTGTTTTAAACCACCCATCTTCAAATGCTTCTTTTGTTGCTTTTTCATTTTCATAATATCCGTAACATTACACTTGGTCCTTTTACAAGAATCTCGCCTACTCCTTCTTCATCTTTGTTTTCTATTTTTACTTCTAAATCGTCAAATACTAATCCTACTGATCCTGGTCTTTTTTCTTTGTCTGTTTCTGCTGCTATTACTGGTGATGTTTCTGTTAGTCCATATCCTTGTATTAGCTCTATTCCTATATTATTAAATCCTATTATTGTTTCCTTACTCATTTGTGCTGCTCCATATAGTACAACTCTTAGGTTTCCTCCAAAATTGTTTAATATTTGTTTGAAAAATTTTTTTCTTAAATCTATATGTATTTTTAATAATCCATTTGATATTTTTGTTATTCTATTTATTAATTTTTCTTTTTTCTGTTCTTTTATTCCTTTTTGAATTTTTTTATACATTGTTTCTAATACTAATGGTACTGCTACTAATATTGATACTTTATATTCTTGCATGTTTTTTTGTATATATTTTAGGCCATCACAAAATGCTACTGTTGCACCACTATACATTCCATATAAAAATGTTATTGTGCATTCAAATGTATGATGTATTGGTAGAAATGATAACAAAGTGTCACTTGGATATATTTTTACCCAAGATGAAAAGTCTGATAAATTGCTACATATATTTTTTTGTGATAACATTACTCCTTTGGGCGAACTTGTTGTTCCTGATGTGAATAGTAGTATTGACATTTTATCATTATCTATTTCTATTTTTTCGTATTTTTTACTTCCGTTTTCTAATAATGTATATCCGTTTTTTAATAATTCACTATATTTCTCTATACCTTCTATTTTTTCGTCATCCATTGATATTAAGGTATTTACTTTTGCTTCTTCTTCTTTTTTTAATTTTAGCATTATTTCATTATATTTTTTGTCAAAAAATATAACTTCTGCCCCGCTTCTTATTACTAAATTTTCTATCTCGTTATCTGGTAATGCTTTGTCTATTGGTACTATTACCATATTACTTGTTGCTGTTGCCATATATGTTGTACACCATTTGTAGCTATTATTTCCTATTAATGCTATCTTTTTTCCTTCGTATCCTAATTCCAATAGACTTGTTCCTAATGCTTTTACATCTGATATATACTGGCTATATGTCTTTTCTATTACTTCTTTTTCTTTTGCATTTTTCTTATATTTATAGGCAATATTTTTTCCAAATTTTGTTTCTACTCTTTCTAATAATTCCCTATAATTATCTATTTTTTCTGGTTCGTATACTTTTCTTTTTCTTCCATTTTTCACTTGCATTACCTCCCTTCGCCTTCATTTTATATCATTTACTTATTTTTTTCAACAAAAAAATAAGTGAATTGGATTTTTTAATATCTTCAATTCACTTATTTTAACTAATAATCTGGTTGATAGTAATGACTATAATCAGCTGATATATCTATTTGATGGTTACTACTTCTCCTTTTATATTAATCTGAAATTGTTTCTTTAGATTTTATGATTATGATAAAAAGAATTTTTAACAATATTGTGAAAAAATATACACCGAAGTATATAAAATATTAATTTCATCTATTGTTTTTTTTGTTTTTTAATGTATAATTATATCAGAATTAGTAATAAAAATTCTAATACAAGGAGTGTAGAAATGGAAAAAAAGATGTTTAAATTGACAAACCCACAAAAAAATATATGGAATATGGAATTTTATTATTCTGATACTAATATTTGTAATATTTGTGGTACAGGACTTATTAAAGAAGAAATAAATATTGATTTACTAAAAAAAGCTATTAATATATTAGTTAGCAAAAATGATAGCTTTAGAATTAGATTGACTTTGGAAAATGATGTTCCAATGCAGTATTTTTCTGATTATGAACCTTTTGACATAGAAGTTATTAAAATATCTTCTATGGAAGAGTTGCATGCTTTGGAAAATACAATGGTAAAAGAAAAATTCACTTTATTAAATTCACCACTTTTTACATTCAGACTTGCATTATTCCCAAATGGATATACTGCTATTGTTTTAAATATCCATCATATTATTTCTGACTCTTGGTCTATGGGAATTATTATAAATGAAATTGTTAAAATCTATCATTCTCTAATTAATAAGACAGAATATGTATCTCCTACTTTTTCATATATGGAATTTATTAATTCTGAAGAAAAATATGAAAATAGTAACAAATATTTAAAAGATAAAGAATTTTGGACAAATTATTTATCTGATTTTACTAATGTTGTATCTATACCTTCTATAAATAAAAATAATAATATAGATAATTTGCGTAAAGCATCAAGAGCTACATATTTTATTGATAGTGAAATGATGTCTAAGATTAACAATTATTGTAAAGCACATAAATTATCACTATATTCTTTTTTCATGTCTATAGTTTCTATTTTTGTTGCAAATTCAACAAATGTAGATAATTTCGCTATTGGTTCACCTATACTTAACAGAACCAATTTTAAAGAAAAAAATTCTACTGGCATGTTCATATCTACTATCCCTTTTCGTGCACATATTGAACCTAATCTTTCATTTTTAGATTTTGTGACCAAAACTTCTATTGACATAATGTCTATTTTTAGACATCAAAAATATTCTTACGGAAATATTATAGAAGACATAAGGAAAAAAGATGATAATATTTCTAATTTATACAATATATCTTTATCATACCAAATTACAAGAGCCTCTGAAGATGCTAATAATTACGAATCTAGTTGGGCTTATAACGGAACTGCTATTGATGAAGTTGATATTAATATATATGATTTAAATGACACTGGCACATTAAGGATAGATTATGATTATATGACTTCTAAATATTCTAAAGAAGAAATTGATGCATGGAATTTACGCATTTTGAAAATAATTTCTCAAGTTGTTGATAACGAGGATATTTTGGTAAAAGATATTGAATATTTAACAGATGATGAAAAAAATGAAATATTAAATAAATTTAATAACCATACTTTAAGTTGTCCTTTAAACTCTAATATAATTGAACTTTTTGAAACTATGGTTAATAAATATCCTTTAGAAACAGCTTTGATATATAAAGATAAAAAATATACATATAAAGAACTAAATTCTATGGTTAATAAATTTGCTAAATATTTATCTTCTAAAGGTACTAAAAATAACGATATTATTTGTGTTTATATGGATAAAACTGACTGGTTTATCATATCTATATTGGCTATACAAAAAAATGGTTGTGCATATTTACCAATGCATCCAGATTATCCAGAAGAAAGAGTAAATTATATATTAAATGATAGTAGGTCTAAAATACTTATTACGGACAAAGACATTGTATTTGAAAATATAGATGTTATAAATCCTAAAAAAGTTGACTTACAAAGTTTTAGTGATGATAATTTGAACATAACTATTACACCAGATAATCTATGCTATGTAATATATACATCTGGCTCAACTGGTAAACCTAAAGGTGTTCCTATTACACATAAAAACTTGATTAATTTTGTTTATGCCTTTAATGACTGCTTTAAAAATAAATTTTCAAATATAGATAATTGTTTGTCTTTAACAAATATCTCATTTGATGTTAGTGTTTCTGAAATATATACACCTTTATGTTTTGGCTCAACACTTATATTATATCCAGAAAACACCCTAACAGATATAAAATTACTAGCCGACACCATTGATAGAAATAATATTACGTTTTTATACATTCCACCTAATGTATTAGATGATGTATATACATTTATTAAATCTACAAATAAAAACTTTAATGTAACCAAAATGTTAGTTGGCGTAGAAGCTATTAAAAACGGTAGTTTAAATAATTTTATAGAATTAAACCCTGATATAGAAATTGTAAATGGATATGGTCCATCAGAAGCAACTATTTGCTCAACATTTTTTCCATATAAATATAATCATGATGAAAACGGAACTGTTCCTATTGGTTATCCATTAAAAAACAATAATATTTTTATATTAAATTTTTTAGGAAATTTACAAGCTGTAGGAATACCTGGTCAAATCTGTATCACTGGTTCAAATGTTTCTTCTGGATATTTAAATAATCCAGAAAAAACAAAAGATGCCTTTACTACTATTTTAAAATTATCACAAAATTTAATTTATAAAACTGGAGACATTGGTTATTGGGAAAAAGGTGGTTATATATCTTTTATAGGAAGAAATGATTCACAAATAAAATACCGTGGACATAGAATTGAACTAAATGAAATTAATAATAATATAAAAAATATAGAAAACATAACAAATTCAGTTACAATATTTAAACAAATAAATGATGTGCCTGCAATTTGTGCTTATGTTTCTTCATCAAGTCCAATAATTACACCAGATTTTGTTAAAAGCAAATTATCTGAAGTTTTACCTTATTATATGATACCTAATCATATAATTATATTAGACAAATTACCTTTAACACCTAATGGTAAAATAGATAGGAAAAATTTACCATATATAAATATTGAACCAGCAAAATACGTAAAACCTTCTACTTTAACAGAAATAAAATTACATAATATTTTGTGTTCTTTATTAAATATAGATAAAGTTTCTATTTATGATGACTTTTTTGAACTTGGATTAGACTCTTTGCTTGCAATAAGATTGTCTTTAGATATATATTATGAATTTAAAATAAATTTGACTGTAAATGATTTATTTAAAAATAATACTATAAACAAATTATCCTCATTAATAGAAAAAACTGAAAAAGAGGATTTAAATACTACTGAAATATTTAATATTACAAAAACAAAAGAAGAACCTAATTATCCATTATCATCTGCTCAAAAAAGAATTTACTACGCTTCAAAAATAGCAGGAACATCTCTTTTATATAATATTAGTGGTGGTATTATCATTGATAAATTATTAGACCTAAAAACTGTTCAAAACATTTTTAATGAAATAGTTAAAAAACATAGTGTTTTTAGAACATATTTTTCAACATATAATGGAGAAGTTAGACAATTTGTATTAGATGATTGTAAAATCTATGTTAAATTTTATGATGATGGGATTATATTAGAAAGCGATATTCAAAATATTGTAAATAAATTCCCAAAAGCATTTGATTTAGATTTTGCACCTTTACTTAGAATAGAATTACATTATATTAATAATTCTTCTCTAATATTGATAGACACACACCATATAATAATGGATGGAACTTCTTTAAATATTTTACTTAAAGAATTTTGTGATTTATATAATAAAAAAGAAATTGGTACTTTAGATATAGATTACAAAGATTATTCTGTATGGGAAAATAATTATCTAAATAGTAATAATATCTTACCTATTAAAGAATATTGGAATAATCGATTTAAAGATTACGAAATACCTATCATAAACTTACCTTATGATAACCAACAAACTGAAAAGAAAACATATACTGGTAAAAAAGATTATTTTAAAATACCTGAGAATATCTTTAATAACATTTCAAATATAGCTAAAAAATATGGAATGTCTAATTATATGGTTTACCTTTCAATTTTATATCTATTATTATATAGATATACCGGCCAAGAAAATATTATAATAGGCTCTCCTATTGAAGCAAGATATTCTACCAGTTTAAAAGATATGATAGGAATGTTTGTAAATAATGTTGCTTTAAATAATACTATTGATGGAAAAATTACTTTAGGACAATTCCTAAAAGAAACTAAGAAATTAGTGTTAGATAGTTTATCTAACCAACCTTATCCATATGATATGCTTGTTAAAGATTTAAAAATACCTCAAAATACTTCTTTATTTGATGTAGTATTTGCTTATCAAAATGAGAATAATAACGATTTACAACAAAATACTGAAATAAAATTAGTATGTGCTGATACTCAAAATGCTAAATTTAATTTAACAATTGAAATAGAACCTTCTACTTTTAATATCAATTTTGAGTATAATACTGATTTATTTGAGCCAAAAACTATTGAAAGTATATATGAACATTATATTTACTTATTAGAAAATATCACAAATAACTTGGATATTCCTTTAGATGATATAAATATTATCACTGAAAAAGAAAACAATTTACTAGCACTTTATAATAAAACTGATGGTGAAATTAATGATGATACAGTAACATCTATTTTTGAGAAAGTTGTTTTAGAAAATAAAGATAATATTGCTGTTATTTGTGATGATAAAACACTTACTTATTGGGAATTAAATAGAAAAGCAAATAGTTTAGCACACCATTTAATCAGCGCTGGTGTAAAACCAAATGATATTGTTGCCATTATGGCAAACCGTTCTTTAGAAACAATAGTATGTATGCTTGGAATTCTAAAAGCTGGTGCTGCTTTTCTAAATTTAGACCCTACTTATCCTAAAGATAGAACTAAATATTACTTAGAAAATAGTAATGCTCCTTATGTTTTAGTTCAAAAAGATCTAAAAGATAAAATAGAAGATGGCCATAATATTATAGAAATTGACCTTGATAATGATATATATACTAAGAATTTTGATAATCCAAATGTTTTAGTAAAGCCTTTTGATTTATCATATGTAATATATACATCTGGCTCTACTGGCGTTCCTAAAGGAGTACTATTGCATCAAGTTGGTTTTACTAATATGGTTAAAGCAATGACTCTTGTGCTTGATTATTTAAAAGAAGGAAATAAACATTGTATAGCTTCTGTTACATCAACACCTTTTGATATATTTGTATATGAAATTTTTGTATCATTAACACATGGTATGAAAGTTCTTATGGCAAATAATAGTGAGCACAGAAACCCTGTTCTTTTAGATAGTTTAATTAAAAAATATGGTGCTGACGTTATGACTGTTACACCTAGCCTTATGAAGATTAACTATGATAATAGACTTGAAAATTCCGCTTTATCTAATATTAAACATATGGTTTTTGGTGGAGAACCTTTACCTGAAAAATTTGTACAAGATTTAAGAGCACTTTCACCTGGCGTTACTATTTATAATATTTATGGTCCAAGTGAAATAACAGTTTTATCAAATGTTCAAAACTTAAATGGTGAGAATAAAATAACAATAGGTCCTCCTATTATGAATACACAAATTCATATTTTAGATAAAAACAAGAAAAGACTTCCTATTGGTGTTGTTGGCGAAATATATATTTCAGGAATTCAAGTAGGCCATGGATATTTAAATAAACCAGAATTGACTAAAAAGAGTTTTTCAGATAATCCATTTGGTGAAGGTAAAATGTACAAGTCCGGTGATATTGGTAGATGGACATTTGATGGCAAAGTTCAATGTTTAGGAAGAATTGATCACCAAATTAAATTGCGTGGTTTGAGAATTGAGCTTGGTGAAATAGAAGCAAAGATTGAAAGTATTAAGGGAATTACCGCTTCTGTTATTAATAAAATAGAACTTGATGGTAGAGAGTTTCTATGTGGCTATTATGTATGTGATAAAGATAAAAATGTTTCTGAAAATACTGTAAGAGAATTTTTAAGAAAATCTTTGCCTAATTATATGATACCTACTTATTTTGTTAAATTGAAAGAAATGCCTTATACAATAAATAGGAAAATAGATAGAAAAGCTCTTCCAATGCCTGATTTTAGCAAAAAACAAAATATCCCTGTAAATAATGAAAAGTTAAATAGTAAACAGAAAAAATTGTTGAAAATTTGGGTAGAACTTTTACATAATAATGATATTTCTATTGATGACAATTTCTTTGATATTGGTGGAGATTCTATTTTAGCAATTAACATGCAAATAGAGGCTTTAAAGGAAGGATTTAAGTTTGAATATGCTGATATATTTAATTTTCCTACAATAAGAGACTTATCTTCTAAAATAACATATAAATCTGGTGACAGTCTAAAAGATTATGATTATAGTAAGATAGATAAATTATTAGAAAAAAATATTATAGATAATATTGATAAAACACAAAAAACCGAAATTGGAAATGTATTATTAATAGGGGTTACAGGTTACTTAGGCTCTCATTTGATACACTCATTCTTACAAAATAATAGCGGTGATATTTATTGCTTAATTAGACAAAAAGATAACGTTTTACCACGTAAAAGATTAAAAAATACTCTTGTATACTATTTTGGTGATTCTTTCTACCAAAATTATAAAAACAGAATACATGTTGTTGAAGGTGACATTTCAAAAGATAACATTGGTCTTTCTAATGAAGAATTAAACATTATAAAAGAAAATATTACTACTGTTATAAATTCAGGTGCTATTGTAAAACATTTCGGACAGAAAGATTTATTTGAAAAAATTAATGTTACAGGAACTAAAAACGTAGTACAAATATGTAAATCTTTTAACAAAAGATTAATTCATGTTTCTACAATAAGTATTTCTGGTAATGGTGAAAAAGATGAGACTATAATTGAAACACCTGAAAATATAAATGATAAAGTAATTTTTTCTGAAAAAAATTTATATGTTGGACAACATTTAAATAACGTTTATACTGTTACTAAGTTTGAAGCTGAAAAAATTATTTTAGAAGAAATCTTAAATGGCTTAGATGCTCAAATAGTAAGAATAGGTAATATTACAAATAGATATTCAGATGGTATGTTCCAAAGAAATGTAGAGGAAAATGCTTTTGCTAAACGTTTACAATCTTTTGTAAATATTGGTGTATTTCCTGATTATTCTTTAGAACATGAAATAGAACTTACTCCTGTAGATTTATGTGCCAATGCAATTTTAAAAATTGCAAATTACTCAAGCCCTTGTAATGTTTTCCATATTTATGATACAAAATTATTACCTATAAAATTACTTATTGATACATTATATGAAAAAGGTTTTAAACTACTTCCTGTATCTAATAATGAAATGAAAAATATTATTGATGAATTATTAAAAGATGATAGCAAAAAAGATCTTCTTTCTGGAATTATACATGATTTAGATAAAGATAAAAATCTTATTTATACATCTAGGATTAGACTTAATTGTGATTTTTCAGAAAAATATTTAAATCATATAGGTTTCTACTGGAAACCTATTGATAAAAATTATTTGATTAAATATATTGATTATTTTAAGCAAATTAATTTCTTATAATCTTATAATATAACTTTTACAAATAAATTTTAAAATTTATTTGTAAAAGTCTTTTTTATTTTTTTCTTAATGTTATAATAGATATATAATTTTAGAAAGGAATGATACAAATGACAACTTTAAATGTACCACTTATTTTACTAATTATTTCAATAGCTTCGATAGTTTTACTTATATTTTATATATTATCTAAAAGACCTCTGGTTCAACTTCAAAAAGGTTTTTTAGCTATGCTTTTATGCGTATCTATTATAGCTATTGGTGTATTGTTACAGGATTTATTAAGTACTACTAATAATATTGATCCTATATATTTTGAATATTTTATCTATATAGGTACTTGTTTTTTACCTGTTGCTGTATTTTTTACTGCTTTAATTTTTAAAAATACTAAAATCAAATTTGAAAAAAGATATTTACTTTTACTTATAATACCTATAATTTCTTTACTTGTATTATGGACTAATAATTCCCATCACTTATTTTATGTGGAATTTAATAATAGAATGTCTAATGCTATTTTTGGACCTTATTTCTACATACATTCTATTTATACTTATGGTTTGTTATTTGTAAGTGTTATAATGTTAATACAAACTTCTTTAAAAGCTTCTGGTATTTTTTCTAAACAATCTATTCTGATTATTTTAGGAACTATAATACCTATTGCTATAAATTTTTTAGGTACACTAAAAATTGTAAATATGAGCGTTTATTTAACACCAATATCTTTTACAATAGCTATGATTTTCTATGCTTTTGCTATTTTGAAACTTAATTTTTTAAGTATTTCACCAATTGCCTTGCAAAAAATAGTAAATGTAATGTCTGATAGTTATTTAGTTTTAGATGTTAATAATAATATTATAGATTATAATGATACTTTTAGAAAAACTTTCAATATTAAAAACGATGATATTCGTAAAAAAACTATTTTTGAATTGTTAAATACTTCTAAAAACTTTGATAGTTTTAAAAAAACTTTTTATAAATCTATTAAAGACAAGAAAACATATACAATAGAATATCACGATGTTAAAACTGGTAAATATTTCAATGTTGAAATTAGTCCGTTGTTTAACAAAAAAGTTTTTATAGGTATTCTACTTTTATTTAAAGATATTACTCAACATATCCTAGATATTAATAAGATCAAAGATAATCAAGATATGCTTATGGAAAGCGAGCGTCTTGCTTCTCTTGGTCAATTAATTGGTGGTATTGCTCATAACTTAAAAACTCCTATTATGTCTATCTCTGGTGCTACTGAAGGATTGTCTGATTTAATTAAGGAATATGATGTTTCTATTGATGACCCTGAAGTGACTTCTAAAGACCACCACGACATTGCTAAAGACATGACAGAATGGATTGATAAAATTAGAGAATATACTAGTTATATGTCTGACGTTATTACTGCTGTTAAGGGGCAAGCTGTTACTATGTCTGAGGCTGATAGTGTTAATTTTGATGTTGAGGAACTTGTTAAACGTGTTGATATTTTAATGAGGCATGAATTAAAAAGTGCTATTGTTTATTTAAATGTTTCTATGCATGTTCCTGAGCATACTATTTTACATGGGGATATAAATAGTTTAGTACAAGTTATTAACAATATGATTTCGAATTCTATACAAGCATATAACGGAAAACCTGAACAAAATATTGATTTAATTGTAGAAAAAGATGAAAATAATATTTTTATTTCTGTTAAAGATTATGGTTCAGGTCTTCCTAAAAAGGTTAAGGATAAGTTGTTTAAAGAAATGATTACTACCAAAGGAAAAAATGGAACAGGACTTGGCTTATATATGTCATATTCTACAATTAAGGCTCATTTTGGTGGTGATATCACTTTTGAATCAGAGCCTGGCAAAGGTACCACTTTTACTATAATATTACCTTTATAAAATTTATTTTTACCTTAGAAAAGCAAGTGTTTTATTAAAAAATATTTTTGTAAAAACTCTTGCTTTTTATTTATTTTACTAATATAATATGTTAAAAATAATAAATTAAATCGAGGTATATTATGAGAAAAGGATTACAGAATTTAGAAGATAACGAGAACCAAAATTACAAAATTATAGCTGTCGATGATGAAGAAGGAATAGTAGATTCTTTATCCATTTTCTTGAGGAGATCTGGTTATAATTTTGTAGGAATTACAGATCCACTTGAAGCAATTGAAAGAGTAAAAAACGAGCATTTTGATTTAATGATATTAGACTTTATAATGACACCTATTCATGGTGATCAAGTTGTTGAAGAAATTAGAAAATTTAATAAAGATTTGTATATTTTACTACTTACTGGACACAAGGATTTAGCACCACCTTTAGAAACTATTAGAAGATTAGATATACAAGGTTATTGTGAAAAGAGTGATAAATTTGATCAATTATTGTTATTAATTGAATCAGGTATAAAGTCAATTGCTCAAATGAATCAAATTAAAAAAATTAATATTGAATTATCTGATACATATGAAAAATTAGAACAGGCTTATTTAGAAAGTATCCAAACTTTACGTTATACTGTTGAGGCAAAGGATACTTATACAAGAGGACATTCTGATAGAGTCTCTGAATTTTCTGTTTTGATTGGAAAATATTTAAACCTTCCAGAACCTGACCTTGATACTTTAAGAATTGGTGGTTTATTCCACGATATAGGAAAAATCGGTGTTCCTGACTCTATTCTTCAAAAGGAAGCAAAACTTACTGATGACGAATATTCTCAAATAAAGCAACATCCAAATATTGGTGTTCATATACTGTCACACGCAAAGATTTTCCAAAATATTTTACCTATTGTTGAACACCACCATGAAAGATTTGATGGTAATGGATATCCAGGTAGACTTTCTGGAGAAAATATACCATACTTAGCACGAATCACTGCTGTAGCTGATAGTTTTGATGCTATGAGTTCCAAAAGATCTTATCGTGATTCTTTACCTTTAGATGTTATAAAAGATGAATTTATAAAAAATAAGGGAACTCAATTTGACCCAGATATTACTGATGTTTTCTTGGACATTTTAAATAATCATTTTGATGAAATTCAAGAAATCCAAGAAAAATATACCGGAATTGAAGATGAAGACTTTTAATAATTTCCTATTCCACTCTAATTAAATGCAAGTAATTAGAGTGGATTTTTGTCTATATTTTTTATATTTATTCATTTCTTTCTTTCATTATCTTATTTCTCTATTATCATTTGTTTTATCTAAATTGTTCTCTTTTTAGTCCTGTTACTTCTTCTATTATATTTATGTCTATTTTTTTCTTAAGCATGTTTTTAGCATCTTCTATTCTTCCTGCTAGTTTTCCTTCTGCCCTTATTCTTCTATTTTCATCTATTACCATTTGCTCTGCTGCTAACATATAATCACTTCCTTCCTTTACTATTTTTTCCATTAGGATGTCTGTTCCTTTTTCTCCTAATTTTCTTATTAGTATTATTTTCATTGCATCATGTACTATAGTTTTCTCATTATCTGTTTCTTTTGCAATTTTTTTATTTATTTCAAATACTGTCTTTATTAAACTTTCTGTATTTCTTACTTTTTCTAATAACAGTATTTTACTTAAAATTCCATTATCTTCTAACAGTTCTTCTTTATTAAAGTCTTTTATATCTACTAACTCATAATATCCTAATGTCCCTAATTCTGGTCTTTTTTCTATTCTTCCTTTTCCTAAAAATTCTTCCTGTATTTCTCTTATATATCTTTTTGCTGTCCACTTTTCTTTTCCTGTATATAATACTATTGGGATTACTAAACATTCTTTATCTTCTTTTTTAGGATTTTCTATTTCATTTGCTCTCATTATTTCTACTTGATAGTTTAATATCCTATATGACATTCTATAATCTACTCTTGTTTGATGTTCTATTAGTATTACTACATTCATTCCTTTTATTTTATATACTATATCTGCTTCTCTATATTTTAATTCTGTTGTTACAAAACTATTTTTAGCTGATATTAACTCTTCTCCTTCTATTTCTATACCTATTACTTTACTTATAAATCTCGCTGCCTCTTTTTTGTTCTCGAATACCCTTTTTACTATTTTGTCATGTTCTTTATCTATTTTTGATTTATTTTTATTAAATCTTTCACTTTCTTCTGAGTATTTTTTTACCATTTGCATAAATACTGGGTCTTTTAAATACTTTTCAAAGTCTTTCATTATTTTTTCTTGTGTAACTGTTTTTATTAAATTATTTTCTATTTTTCTTTCCTCCTTTATTTTAGCACATCTTTATTGTGTGTTCAATTTTTACCTTTTGGTATATCTAATAATTTTTATACCTTTTTCTTGGTTTTTCTTTTATTTTCTTTGTTTTTCTAACTTTTTGGAATAATTAGAATAAAATTTTTGATATAATTTACTTTATTTATTTTTATAAAATCCTTTAATTCACTTTTCTTATGTATAGACCGGTCTATTTTTTATTTTATTGGGATTTTTTCGAAAAAAAACTAAAAATAAATTAAAGTAAATATATGTTATAATCTTTTACAGAATTTGTCAAGTAATTTTCATAAAAACTTTCAAATAATTTTTTATAGCAATTTTTTACAATTTTCGACAAAAATAAAACCAGTAAGTATATTCTATATTTTTACTGGTTTTATCTGTACATTTTATACTTTCATAGATAAAGCAACCTTTTGTCTTTCTTTATCTATATTAATTACTTTAACTTTTACAATGTCTCCTACTGACACAACTTCAGATGGATTTTTAATATATTTGTCACTCATTTCTGAAATATGCACTAAACCATCATGTTTTACACCAATATCCACAAAAGCTCCAAAATCAATTACATTTCTTACTGTTCCTGTTAATACCATACCTTCTTTTAAATCATCTAATTTTAAGACATCACTTCTTAAAATAGGCTTTGGCATATCTTCACGAGGGTCTCTTCCTGGTCTTGATAATTCTTCTATAATATCTCCCAATGTCATTTCTCCAATATCTAATTCTTTTGCTGTTTTTTCTATATTTATAGATTTTAATTTATTTCGTAAATCTTCTAATTTTTCTTTATCTTTTAAATCATTTTTATTAAATCCAATTTCTGCAAGTAATTTTTCAGTTGCTTCATAGCTTTCTGGGTGTACTGCTGTTAATTCAAGTGGGTTATCCCCATCATATATTCTTATAAAACCTGCACATTGCTCAAAAGCTACTTTTCCTAATTTTGGTACTTTTAGAAGCTCTTTTCTGTTTTTCAATTTTCCATTTTCATCTCGATATTTTACAATATTTTTAGCAATTGTATTGTTTATTCCAGACACATAAGATAAAAGTGATGGTGTCGCTGTATTTACATCTACACCTACTTTATTAACACTATCTTCTACAACTGCTGTTAGACTTTCTGATAATTTCTTTTGGTTCACATCATGTTGATATTGTCCAACACCTATTGCTTTTGGATCTATTTTAACAAGCTCAGCAAGTGGGTCTTGTAATCTTCTTGCAATTGAAATTGCACCTCTTATTGATACATTAATATCTGGATACTCTTCTGTTGCTAATTTTGATGCAGAATATACAGAAGCCCCCGCTTCACTTACAATTACATAATGAACATCTCTTTTTGCTTCTTTTATCATATCTGCAACAAACATTTCAGATTCACGAGAAGCTGTTCCATTTCCTATAGCTATCATATCCACTTTATCTTTTTCAATTAATTTTAATAACTCTTTTTTTGCACCCTCTACATCATTTTGAGGTTCTGTTGGATATACAGTTGTATAATCTAAAACTTTTCCTGTTTCATCAATTACAGCAATTTTACAACCTGTTCTATATGCTGGATCAAATCCCATAACAGTTTTTCCTTTAATTGGTGCACCTAATAATAATTGTTTAGAATTCTTGCCAAATACTTTGATTGCTTTTTCTTCTGCTTTTTCTGTTAAATCAGAACGAATTTCTCTATCAATTGAAGGTTCTATTAATCTTTTAAAACTATCTAAAATAGTTTCTTTAAGCATAGTTGTAAATTGTGTCTCACCTTTTATTATATCTCTTTCAATATAATTTAAAATCTTGTCTTCTGGTTTTTCCAAACTTACTTTCAAAAAACCTTCTTTTTCTCCTCTATTTATTGCTAAGATTCTATGACTTGGTATATATTTTATAGCTTCTTTATAATCATAATACATTTCATAATTAGATTTTTCATTTTCTTTAGATGCTTTTTTTGTTACAACTAATCCTTCTCTATAACAGAATTTCTTTATTTGTTTTCTATATTTTGGTTCATCAGATATTATTTCTGCTATTATATCTAAAGCTCCCGCTATTGCGTCTTCCGCACTCGCTACTACTTTATCTTTATTTTTCTTATCTTCATCAGATAATTTATCTATATTTACATATTCTTTTGCTATTTCTTTTATATTTTTTGTTTCTTTTTGCTCTAATATTATATTTGCAAGTGGCTCCAAACCTTTAGCTTTTGCAACCGTTGCTCTTGTTTTCTTTTTTTGTTTATAAGGTCTATAAATATCTTCTACTTCTGCTAAAGTTTTAGCTATTGCAACAGCTTGTAATATTTCATCTGTTAATTTTCCTTGCTCATCTATTGATTTTACAACTTCTTCTTTTCTTTGCTCTAAATTTCTTAAGTAATTTAGTCTTTCACCTAAGTCCCTAAGAATTTCATCACTCAATCCTCCTGTTACCTCTTTTCTATAACGTGCAATAAAAGGTATTGTATTTCCCTCATCTATTAATTTAATTGCATTTTCTACTTGTTTTTCCTTTATTCCTAACTCTTCTGCTATTGTTTTAATGATTTTATCCATTACATTACTTCCTTTCTTTTTACTGTTTTTCAGGACGGAGTCAAAAAACAGCATTAATCTTAAAATAGAACTGTTTTACCAACAGCTCTATTATAACAATGCGTAATCTTTTAGTCAAATTATTTTTATTCAATTATTCCATATTTTTTTGATTCCTCATAATTTTCTTGTATCTCAGCTTCATTTAAAGCTACCCCATATATTGCAAAATTATATATTTTCCCTGTAAATTTTAGTCCTCTCCATCTCCTTAAGTCCCCTATAGTAAGATGTTTATATGTATAAGTATTATCACCAGTATCAAATATTTTAACTAATTTACCATTAATATATACTTTAGTTTCCTGATCCCTTTTCCCAACTACTTGTATATTCATTATTTTTCCTTGATATTCTGAAATATCAATACTTACAAAACCCTTTTTTTGCATTTCATAATTAGTACTAATCTCTGGTCCTTGTTTATAAGAATATACATGTAAGAAACCTTGATAAATTCCGACCCAACTAAGATATCCTCCAGCATCATCAGACATAGCAAAAATAGTTGCCGGATATTTATCCGCATCAGCATAATTTTCATTATAAATATCACAACTAACTGTAACATTAACTGAATACCTTTCTCCTATTTGATATTTTTCATCAATATCTAATACAGGAATTGCATTATTTTCATCAAGTAATAATGCTCCATTTTCATCATATTGTAATTTACCACCATTATCATTATAATATTTTCCTGATTCTTCTGCATATAAATTTCCATATGAATCTCCCGTTTTTATTGATGTATCACCAACATATGTTATTGCATTTGTTAGTTTAAAATTATTATCTTGAAATGTATGTATAAGTATTTCTGCCTGATACATTATCATTCCATCTATACTAAATATACTCCCTGTTTCATAATTTACTATATATGGCTGATGCGTTGAGTCATTTATTCCCAATTTTTCAAATTGTTGATTGTATGTACTATTTTCTTTTTCTTCCTCTGTATAATTTCCTATTAGATACCAACCATTACTATATATATTATCTCCTATTTGTATCGTTTCTGGAAATTCTGCTGTTGCTAATTCTCTTCCTATTTTGTTTTCCTTATTTTCTATTACTTTATCTTCTAATATCCCTAATTCTATGTAATAACTAAATTCATTTTCTGTCATGTTTATTACTCTATATCCATATTTTTCTGCTATTTTTGCTATTTCGTCATCTGCTTTTCCTAAATATATTGCTTCTTCTCTATATAATCCTATTTTTCCTTTATATTCTTCTGGTATATCTTTTATTCTTTCATTTGTTTCTTTTACAGTCATATATCTTAATTTTTCATTTTTTGTTTCTTCACTTATTTTTTCTATTTCAATTTTTTCTTTTATGCCTGTTAATTCCGTTGCTGTTTTAGCTGTATTTGCCTGGATAATTATTCCGTTTTCACTAGTTAGCATAGATATTGATATACCTGCTAATAATAATAATACAATTATTGTTACTACTAATGCTATTAACGTTATACCTATCTCGTTTTTGAACATTTTTCTCATTTTATCTCCTTTGTTATTTTCGCATTTAATTGAATGCATTTAAATTTTATCATTCATTTGAATGCATGTCAAGGCATTTATTTAAATGCATGATAAAATTGTTTTATAAACATAAGAAGGGTTGATTTTATGTATTTAAAAAGATTAAAAGATTTAAGAGAAGATAGAGATTTAAAACAAGTAAATATAGCAGAAATACTAAAAATAACACGCCAACAATATAGTCTATATGAGCTAGGAAAACGTGATATTCCTGCTGAATTTATAAAAGTTCTTGCTAAATTTTATAATACTTCAACTGATTATATTTTAGAATTAACCGATGAAATAAAACCATATAAAAGAAAAAATTAAAGAAGCATGTTTTTTAATAATTACATACTTCTTTTTTATTCTCTTTAATTATTTTCTTTATCTTTCTTTATACAAAAAGTTGCATATAAAGGTACTGATTTTATATTATTTACAAAACCAAAGTTATTTGCTGAAATTCTCATTCCATAATTAACTTTGTTATTTTCCATAAAATAATTTAAACTCTTAGACTTTTTATTCTCATTTGCTTTTACTTCTATTGGAATTATACCATCACAAGTATCAACTAAAAAGTCTATTTCTGCTACTTGATTTTTAGCCCAATAATATAAACTAATATTATTGGCGTGTAATTCATTTGCAACATAGTTTTCTGTAATTACTCCTTTATATTGGAAATCTTCATTTAATAATATTTTATTTCTTGGTATTTCCAATAATTCTGTTAAAAGACCTGTATCGCTTAGATATAATTTAAACTTTCCTTCGTCCATAAAACCTTTTAGAGGGGTTTCAAATTTTTCTACAAAATAACAAGGAATTACTAAACTACTTGCTATTAACCAATCTAAACTACTTTCATAATCTCTTCTTCTTGCATATTGCTCTATTTTTGAAATTTGAAATTTCTTGTTTTCCTTAGCTAATTGACTTGGTATATTTCTATATATTTTCTCTATTTTTATATTTTCATAATAATTTAAAGTATATTCTTTCATATCAGCAAAATATGCATCAATAATAGACGCTAATAAATCATTATTAAATTCTAAAACATTTAAATTATTTTCTATTATATTTTTCACAGCAATAGGCATACCTCCAGTTGCTAAAAATAATCTATAATAATTTAGCAACTTTTCGTGAATAGGATTACTCATTTTTTCATTTTTTAAAAAACACTTCCTTATTTCCTCAATTATATCTGAATATCCTATTGCCATCAAAAATTCTTCAAATGTCATTGGATACATATATTTTATAATTACCTTTCCTACTGGAAATGATTTACTAAATCTTTTTAGTTTTACACCTAATAATGAACCTGCACAAATAATTTTATATGGAAAATCCGCTTCACAAAAATATTTTAAACTTTCTATTAAACTTTCTGACTTTTGAATTTCATCAAAAAAGATAATTGTATTCTCTTTTATTGTGTGATTTAAATACAATTCCATTTTTTTTATTTTATCTTCTGTATTTATATTTTCCTCAAAAATTTCTATAATACCTTTATCTTCCATTAAATTTATATAAATATAATCTCCATAATTTTTTTTGCAAAATTTATCTATAATATATGTTTTACCTATCTGTCTTGCACCTATTACCATTAGTGGTGTTTGTTCATTTTCATTTTTCCATTTCTCTAATTCTTTCCAAAAATTCCTTAACATTTCTCCTCCTAATTTTTTATTTTATATTATTATTATATTACTTTTTTAAATTTTTATCAAGCTACTTTCACAAAAATATGTGAAATTATTATATCTATTTCACATAAAAATGCGAGATGATATTGTTTGTTTCACATTTTTATGTAATTTGATAGAAAAAATAAGAAGATAATTAAATATCTTCCTATCGCTAAATCACTTTAAAAATTAATGTTTTATCATATCTTTTAAAAGTTCTTGTATAAAAATCATTTAAACTTTTACTAATTTCTTTTTCATCTATATTATCCTTATTATTTAAAAGCATAATATTAAATGCAATATTTCCAAAATATATTTTTGTATTTTTAAGTATTTGGTAATTAGACTTTTTATAAAATTTAATTCTTTTTTCTCTAATACTTTTATCCTTTTCATCACTAGCATCTTCTGGGCTTTCTACTTCAAGTATTATTCCTTTTTTATTTTTAAACTTGTCTTCTATTTCTTCTAATAATTTAGTACCTATTCCTTGACTTCTATATCCTTCAAAAACAGCAAGGAAGGAAATTAAAATATAATCATTTTCAAGATTTGCAATTATAGTATATGCTTTTTCTTTGTTATTTTCTACAAATACAAAAACGTCTTCATTTTTATTTTTAATTCTTTTTTTAAAATTATTTAAACTTGACCTTTCTTCTCTCGGAAAATCTTTTACAATATGTTTTCTATATATTTCTTTAAACTTTTTTAAATCTGCTTTTTTTAACATTATTCAACTCCTAGATATTCATTGTAAGTAATTTCTCTATCTACAACTTGTCCATTTTCTTTAATATCAATGATTCTATTGGCTACTGTCTGAGTTAATTCATGGTCATGTGATGTAAATATAATATTTCCTGTAAATTTCTTCATTCCTTCATTTAGAGCTGTTATACTTTCCATGTCTAAATGGTTTGTTGGCTCATCAAATATTAAGAAATTAGCTCCAGAAAGCATCATCTTAGAAAGTACACATCTAACCTTCTCTCCACCAGATAAAACTTTAACTTTCTTTAAAGCCTCATCTCCTGAAAATAACATCCTACCTAAGAAACTCCTTACATAAGTTTCATCTGGGTCTTTTGAATATTTTCTTAGCCAATCTGTCAAATTTTCATCTGTTTCGAATAGGTAATTATTATCTTTAGGGAAATATGTATTAGTAATAGTAGTTCCCCATATCACTTCACCTTCATCTGGCTCTACTTCTCCTGCAATTATTTGGAAAAGAAGAGTTTTTACAAGCTCATTATCTGCAAGTACTGCAATTTTATTTCCTTCTTTAACATCAAATGATATATTATCTAATAATTTTACACCATCTACTGTTTTAGAAATATTTTTAAGTTGTAAAATTTCTTTACCAGGCTCTCTATCTGGTTTAAAATCTATATATGGATACTTTCTATTAGAAGGTTTAATCTCTTCTAATTGAATTTTCTCCAAAGTTTTCTTTCTTGAAGTAGCTTGTTTAGATTTAGAAGCATTTGCACTAAACCTTGCAATAAAATCTTGTAATTCTTTAATTTTTTCTTCTTTTTTCTTATTTTGTTCTCTTGCTTGTTTTAATGCAAGTTGACTTGATTCATACCAGAAATCATAATTTCCTGGATAAACTTTTATCTTACCAAAATCAACATCTGCTATATATGTACATACTTTATTTAAGAAATATCTATCATGTGATACTACAATTACAGTATTTTCAAAATCAATTAAAAACTCTTGAAGCCAGTTTATACTTTTAACATCTAAATCATTTGTAGGCTCATCTAGTAATAAAACATCTGGGTTTCCAAATAAACTTTGTGCTAAAAGTACTTTTACTTTGTCTTTAGCTTCAATTTCTCTCATATATTTATAATGGTCTTCTGGGGCAATTCCTAAATCGTTCAAAAGTTTAGCTGCATCTGTGTCTGCGTTCCAACCATCAAGTTCTGCAAATCTCTCTTCTAATTTTGCAGCAATCATTCCATCTTCTTCTGAAAAGTCTGGTTTTGCATAAATTTCTTCTTTTTTCTTCATTATATCATATAATTCTTTGTTCCCCATAATAACAGTATCCATGACTGTATAATCTTCATAAGCATAATGGTCTTGCTTTAGTACTGAAATTCTCTCTCCTTTGTCAATACTTACATCTCCTTTGCTAGGTTCTATTTCACCTGATAAAACTTTTAAAAAAGTAGACTTACCGGCACCATTTGCTCCTATTATTCCATAACAATTGCCTTTTCCAAAATTGATATTTACGTCTTCAAATAAAACTCTTTTTCCAAATCTAACAGTAACTCCATTTGCTACTAACATACTCTCTCCTCCTTAGAATTTGTCTTTGGTATTATACAATATTTTCCTGATTTTTTCAAGTAAGAATTTTGTGGCAGAATTTTTGTCTTCTTACAATTATCTAATAATAAAACAAAAACTCTGCTACTATTTTTTTATTTTAGTCATCAAATAATAGTTTTATTCCCCATAATCCTGATATTCCAACTAACCCATATATTATTCTTGATATTATTGTCATATCTCCAAATATTGTTGCTACTAAATCAAAACTAAATAATCCTATTAGTCCCCAATTTATAGCTCCTATTATAATCAATACTAAAGCGATTTTATCAATAACTTTCATTCATATTTCCTCCTATTTGTTTTTTACTATTTTTATTTTATGAATTTTTTTTTAATTTATTCATTTTGTTGAATTTTTTTCTTTTTTGTGATAATTTGTATTAAGAAAAAATCATATAGTGAGGTGATATTTTTGGAAAGAAATAGACGTACTCGCAATAGAAATAGAATTAGAAAAAGTAATAACAGTGATATTGATTATAAAAAAACTAATAAATTTTTAATTTGTTCTATTTCACTTTTGCTTATTATTTTTATTTTTATTGCTGTTTTTTATTATTTTAAAAATAGAAATGATTATAATAATTTAGTTGAAACTTCTAAGCAAGAACTTGAAAAAGAACAAGAAGAAGCTAAAAGCAATTCCAATAATAACTCTGAATCTGAATCTTCTGACATATCTTTCACTTTAGCTGCTATTGGCGATATTATGTGCCATAATACTCAATATATAGATGCTTATAATAAAGATACTGACACATATGATTTTTCATATGTCTTTGAAAATATTAGCCTTTACACTAAAACTGCTGATATTTGCATTGGCAATTTAGAAACTACTTTTGCTGGAGAAGATATTGGATATAGTAGTTATCCTACTTTTAACACTCCTGATGAGTTAGCTTACAAACTTAAAGATATTGGCATAGATGTTTTATCTACTGCTGGTAATCATTCTTTAGATAAAGGCTTTGATGGTTTGTCAAGGACTATCGATGTTTTAAATGATGCTGATATTTCTCATCTTGGTACTTATAAATCTAAAGAAGAGCAAGATACAACTTTAATTAAGTATGTTAAAGGTGTAAAAATTGCATTTGTTAATTATACTTATGGAACTAATGGAATTTCTATTCCTTCTGATAAACAGTTTTGTGTTAATTTGATTGATGAAAATTTAATAAAAGAACAGATTGATAAAGCAAAACAAGAAGAACCTGATATTATAATTGCTTGTATGCATTGGGGATCAGAATATAAAACAACACAAAATTCAACTCAAGAAGATTTAGCAGATTTTTTATTCCAAAATGGTGTTGATATTATTTTAGGAACTCATCCTCATGTTTTAGAACCTATGGAAAAAAGGACTGTTACTTTAGATGATGGAACAACTAAAGATGGATTTGTTATATATTCTTTAGGTAATTTTATAGCCGACCAAAATGCTGAATATACAAGAGATTCTATTATTTTAAATTTAGATATTACAAAACATACAGATGGTAAAATTAGTATAGACAATTATGAATATGTACCTATCTACATGTATAAGGATACTTCTAAAGATAAGCAAAAAATGAAGTTATTAGATATTAATAAAACTATTTATAATTATGAAAATTATATTGATCCTTCAATATCAGAAAAACTTTATAATACTTTAAAAGAAGAATTATCTAAAATTCAAAGCATTTTAGATAAATAAAATACAAAGGAGATTTTTTTCTTCTTTGTATTTTTAATTTCTATCAATCTAACATATTTCTTCTTTTTAGCCACCATGATACTAATAATGTAAGTATTACTGATATAAATATCATTATTATAAATCCAAATGGACTATCTTGCAATGGCAATCCAACATTCATTCCCCAAAAACTTGAAATCATTGTTGGGATTGCTAAAATTATTGTTATTGATGTTAATGTTTTCATAACACTATTTAAGTTGTTTGAAATTATTGATGCATATGCATCCATTGTTCCATTTAAGATATTGCTATATATTTGTGCCATTTCTATTGCTTGCTTGTTTTCTGTGATTGCGTCTTCTAGTATTTCACTATCTTCTTCATATAGTTTTACTATTTTTCCTCTTAATGTTTTTTCCATGACTAATTCATTTGATTTCAATGATGTTGTAAAATATACCAATCCTTTTTCTAAGTTTAATAATTTTAATAGTTCTTTATTTCTCATAGAATTTTTTAGTATATATTCTGCTATTTCTGTTTCTTTATTTATTTGTTTTAGGTAATTTAAGTAAAATGATGAATTTAAATATAATATTTGAAAAATAAATCTTGTTTTCTTATATGTTTGAAAATTTTTTATTTTTCTTTTTTCAAAACTTTCGATTATTTTATTTTTTCTAAGTGATACAGTTATGAAAAAATCATCTCTTACTACTATCATACCTAAAGGCATTGTTGTATATATTTCATTTTCTTCGCCCTTTTCTATTATTGGTACATCTACTACAAAAAGAGTTGTATTATCATCATCTTCTTGGTCAATTCTCGCTTTTTCTTCAAAATCCAATGCATCTCTTATAAATTCTTCTTGTATATTTATATTTTCACATACTTTTTTTATTTCATTTTCGGACGGATTTACTAAATTAATCCATGAGCCCTTCTTAAATTCTTTTACTTCTTGAAATTCGTTTGTTTCTATATCTGTATTATATATTCTTAGCAAATCCATCACCCCTTTTTTTATTTCCCCAATACTATTATTTTAGTACCTTTCAGGGTTTTTGTCAATATTATTTTTTATTTTCCAATTTTATCCAATTGTCCTTTTAATGGAATCACTTCCCAACCTATTAATTCATCTAAATATGGTTCATATAAATCGTTTAATACATAAACTTTCTTCTGTTTATAAAATCCCATTGCTATTTCTGCAAATGTATTAGGTCCGATATAATTTTCTATTCCATTTTTAGGCACATTTACTGCAAGTAATACATCTGTTTCTTTTTTGCATATTTCACTAAAATGTAACATTGAGTGTTCTTTCTTTTCCATATGAATGTAAAATTCTTTTGGCACTATTACTTCATGCCCCATTTTTTCCAATTCTTTTGCAATCTCAAAAACATTTTCTTTTACTTTATTACTTCCACTTAATACTATTCTCATTTGTTTTTTCCTCTTTTTATTTCAATTATATTTACATTTTATATTTTTATATTTAATTTTTCAATAGGTTTTATGGATTTTATAAAGACTTTTTTATTTTTTATTTTTAATTTTAAGAACAAAAAAATAAAATGGTGACTCTTCTCGGCTTCGAACCGAGGACCTCCAGATTAAGAGTCTGTTGCTCTACCAACTGAGCTAAAGAGCCATGTCCATTTTTTATTGTATCAAAACTTTTTAAATTATACTCTTTTTTTTATAAAATGTCAATAGCGAAAACCAATGATTTTCGCTATTATTCTAAGATTTATTTCCTTATGCTGCTGGTGTTTCGATTGTTTCTTCTGGTACTGTTTGAGTACTTTCTTCTTTTGGTTCTTCCACTGTTGGCGTTGCTACTTCTTCTGTGTTTTCTTGTACATTATCTGAATTTTTCACTTCTTGTGTTCCTCTTCTTACTATTCTTGTCATTGCATTATATGTGTCTCTTGATAATAATTCTGTTGATACAACTTTTCCATTTAATAATTTAGTCATATATGTTTCTACAATCTGCCCATTTGTTCCTTTTTGTTTTACAACTTCTGTTCCTTTTGGTAATGTTGGATCATCTATATATTGTGTTGAATATGGAATTGTTGAGATTACTTTTGGACTAAATTTAAATGTATATTCTTCTTCTTCTTTAATTCCATAAATAGATATTGTAGCTATTCCAGCATTTGCTGTTGCAACAATTCTTACAGGATATTTTCTTGTATTTTTAAATTTAAAATCTGTTGAGCCATATACCACTGTTGCATCTCTTCCAGCCTCTACGTATGATGTTACAAATTGATGATTTCTTCTTTCTACTATTTCCATATTTGCAAGTAATGCTGAATTATATAATGTTGATGATATTTGACAAATTCCTCCTCCTAATCCATCTACTACCTGCCCTGCTTCATATATTTTTGCATTTTTATATCCAGCTGCTACTGTTCTTGCTCCTACTACATCATTATATGAAAATGTTTCTCCTGCTAATAATACTGTTCCGTTGATTTTTTGACATGCTAATCTCAAATTTGTTGTTCTATCTACATCACTAACATCATATCTCGTTGTAAATGTAGACAATTGATCTGGAAATGCTTTTTCTCCTAATTGGTCTAATGTTACTTCTGGTTTTGTTATTATTAATGGTATTATATATTCTTCTTTTTCTTCCTTTAAAGTTTCTTTTGCTGCTTCTACATCAAAATCTATTCCTTCAACTTCTGGGTGTACTTCAAATGGCTCATCTACTATATATGCATTTTCTGGTTCTTTATATATTTCTTCATGAATTTTTTCAATATCAATGGCATCTGGTTCTTTATTTACTACTGGTATTTCAATTGTTTCATCATTTGTTTCTTTACTGTTTAACCTTTCCTTTATTTGTTCTATTAATTTGTCTGTATCTATTTTTATTCCTGCTTTTCCTTTTGTTATTATTAATTCATCTTCTTCTATTGAATAACTAGATTCTATTACTACATCTGATAAATTAATATTCATATCTTCTATTGTTTGTTTAGTTGTTTCTTCATTTATTGTCATTTCTAATTCTATATCTTTTTTATTTATTAATGTAAATAGAATTTCATAATTATTTACAAATATATTTGAACTTTTTCCTATTTTATAAGCACTTTCTACGGCATCGTCTATTTTATAATCTACTTCCATAAGTATTGGACTTATTGTAGTTTCATATTCTCCATGTTGTAATTTTATTTCTTTTTCCTTTTTTGGATTATACATTTCTTCTAATTTTTGCTTTGCTTCTTCTTTTGTTAATCCTGATATATCAATCCCACAAATAGAAACTCCGTCTATAATTTTATTATTTCCTATGTTTATTAATGCAAATATTGTTGATATAAATAAAGCTATTATTAGAAGAATTCCAATTATTACTGAAATTACTATAATTCTTTTCTTTCTTTTTGCTTTTTGCTTTTTTAAGTCGTCTTCCATCTTTTTCATTTCTTTTTCTTGTTCTTTTGGCTTTTCTTCTGACTTTTTAAACTTAGGCTCTTCTTGTTTTTTTGTGTTTTCCTTTTTTTCTTCTTTTTTTGTTTCTTCTAAATTTTTCTCTTCTTTTTTATCGTTTTTTTCCTTTTCTTTATCCATAATCTTTTCTCCCATAAAAATTCCCCTTTATTTATCTTTTTTCCTATTTTTATATTACCATAAAGCAAATATTTTTACAATATTTTTTAAATTTTAATTATTACAAAATTCACCTTTAAAATTTAAGATTTAATTTTGCTTTGTAATATTTTTGTAACAAAAACGTAATGAAAATTTTAACAAAAATACTTGAACATTGTAGAATTTAATATTATAATGTTATCAGCAAAAGACAAAAAAAGGGAGAGAAATTAGATGGAATTAACAAAAAATATATTTTTTAATACTGATAAATTAGTTGAAAATAGTAAAGTAAAAATCTCATATTTAGGAAAATTGTATCAAGAAAATTCAGATGAGATTTCTATTCATTATGGTTTTGGCCTAAATTGGGATAATGTTAATGATATAAAAATGGAAAAAACAGATTTAGGTTTCCAAGCTGAAATTGAATTACTTGAGGGTGATACTTTTAATTTCTGCTTTAGAAATGGAAATGATAATTGGGATAATAATGATGGTCAAAATTATGTTTTTCCTTTAGAAAAAGTTAAAAATGAATTAGTTGTTTTAGAAGATGAACCTGTTGCTTTAGGTTCTGCAAGAAAACTTAGAAGATCTTACTTGTGGAGTAAAAAAATTCGTTTAGCTGTCTATAAAATAATTACATATTTACCAAAGCTAATTTCTGGAAATTACAAAAGAAAATTAAAAGAGGATTAATATATTTAAGAGGTACTTTAAATGTACCTCTTTTTTATGTTATTATCCATCCTCCATTTATTGATATTACTTGTCCTGTTGTATATTTATCTTCTATTAACCATTCCACGCATTTCGATACATCTTCTGGTATTCCAATTTTCCCAAGTGGTATTTCTTCTTCTATTTCTTTTAGTTCTTCTTTGCTAAATTTTGAATTCATTTTTGTATAAATCATTCCTGGTGCTATTGAATTTACTCGTATATTAGATGGCCCAAGTTCTTTTGCTAATGACTTTGTCAATCCATCTATTCCAGCTTTTGATGCTGAATATATTACTTCTAAAGAACCACCAACTACTCCCCATGCTGATGACATATTTATTATTAGTCCTTTTTTATTATGTACCATATTAGGTATTACCTCTTGACTCATTGCAAATACTGAATATAAATTTGTATTTATTATTTTATTCCAATCTTCGTCTGTTTCTTCTGTAAATAATTTGTATTCTGATATTCCTGCATTATTTATTAAAATATCTATTCTACCATACTTCTCTAACACGAATTTAGCTAATTTTTTAGTTCCTTCCCTTGTTGATACATCTGCTTGTACTATATCTATTTTAGCTCCTTGTTCTTCTAATTCTTTTTTTAATTCTTCCGCTTCTTTTTCTGATTTATTATAATTTGCAATTACTGTTAGTCCTTTTTTGGCTAATCTTTTTGCTATTTCTCTTCCTATTCCTCTTGATGCTCCTGTTATTATTACTATTTCACTCATTTTTACCTCCTATTGCTTTTTATATTAATTAAGATATTTTCAATCCATTTTCTACTTTTCTTTCTAAATCTAATAATACTACGCCTTCTTTTGTTTCTACTCCTAATATTAATACTTCACTTTTTACATCTGCTACTTTTAGTGGTGGAAAGTTTACTACAGCTATTACTTGTTTTCCTACTAATTCTTCTTCTTTATATAATTTTGTTATTTGTGCTGAGCTTGTTTTTATTCCTATTTCTTTTCCAAAATCTATTTTTATTTTATATGCTTTCTTTTTAGCTTTTTCATTTATTTTTGATTCTATTATTGTTCCTACTCTCATATCTATTTTTTTAAAGTCTTCTATTTTTATCATAAAACCACCTATTCCTTTATTTATCTATATTATAATAGCAAAAAAATGGGATTTTTTCAAGAAAAAATTTTTTGGAAATTTTATTTGAATTTTTTATAACTTTATGATATTCTTTATTAGGATTTAATAACATATGTAGAAAGAAAGGATGTATTATGGAAAGAGTAGTTAATGAAGAAAAGAGAAAAAAATTTGTTGAATTTGCTGGTAAAAGGGTAAATAATGTATTGCACGATATCCAAATTTTAGAGCCTATGGCTAGGAGTAATTCTTATGATTTTACTAGAAAAGATGTTGATGATATGTTTAATGCTATGCAAGAAACTTTAAATGAGGCTAAAGAAGAATTTAATAAAAAATTCGATGAAAAGGCAAGAGCTGAAAAAAAGATTTTTTCTTTTTCAGATGATATTATAACAGAAAGTATTGAAACTAATAGTGCAGAACTTAATTTTGAGCAACCTGAAGAAGAACCAACAATTAATTCTGATTTTGAATAAAAGCCCTAGTTATACTAGAGCTTTTTTAATTTTCCATTTTTAATATTGGATATCCTCCATTTATATTATTTATATCTTCCATAAATGCATTTTCTCCATTTACTACTTCTAATACAGTTGGAAATTCTGAAATATTTTTTAGTTTCGTTACCCCTATAAAAGTTTCACTTCCAGCAACCCCTACATTACAACTACTTTCTAAATAATAACAGTTATTAAATGATAATAAATTACTTCCTGCTACGCCTCCAAGTTGTTCAATTTTTATTTCTGGTGCATTTATTTTTCCAATATTATAACCATTATTAGCATTTACATCATTAACATCTTTTTTAATAGTTCCCCCTATTATTCCACCTACTCTTATATCTTGACTTCCATTTTTAACTACTACATTTTTTATATTATATACATTATCTATCTGTGAATTATTGCTTTGAGTTCCTACTATTCCACCTATTTTAAAATTATCACCTATTATATTCCCTTCTTTAATTCCAACAACTTCTCCTATATTATAACAATTTGATAGGCTTGATGATTTTAGTAAACCTATAACTCCTCCAATATGTTTAATACTGCCACTTGCACTATTTCCTTGTGTTTTTCCTGCGTTATAACAATTAGTAATTTCACAATTATTTCCTTTGCTAGTCATAGACCCTATAATTCCACCTACTATTATTTGAGTATTTCCACCATCACAAATAATATTTCCTTTATTAAAACATTTTTCTATGCTAGCTTTTTCACCTTCTACCTGTCCAACTATTCCTCCACATACTGCATTTGCTGCTCCATCTACTTCTTTTTTATTTTCACACTTTATTGTTGCTAAATTACACGAATTCGTAATATCTCCACCTTCATATATTAAGCCACATATGCCTCCTGCTATTGTCCAAGATTTTCCTGTACAACTTATATCTCCACTTACAAAATTGTTATATAAATTGTTATAATTTATTCCTACCAATCCTCCTGCTACAGTAGCTGTACTCCCCTCACTTCCTTCAACTATTACATTTGCATCTATTATTTCTGTATTTTGAATTATTCCATGATTGATAGAAAATAATCCTACTGTTATCATTTTATCACTTTTTATATTTTCGTATAATGAACATATTGCATTATTATTTCCGTCGAATGTTCCATAAAAATTGTTTGTTTCTTCCAGTTGCTGCTGTCCTATTGGTATAAATCCTTCACCTGTTGTCAATAATTCTTTTAAATTACCATTATATCCATATACTCCATAGTCTGTTCTATCTGGGTCTACATATGATTTATCTGATTTAAAATCTAAATTTGTTCCTAATTTTACAGTTTGATTTTCATATTTATTTCCATTTCTTACATTATACGAAAATACCACCAAGTCTTCTATACTGTTTATTACAAATGTTGTTTCATTTTCTTGTTCTAACTCTCCTGGATTCTTATCATCCACTGGTATTATTACAATATCTTCTCCATTTACCACAGCTTCTAATTCTGCTAAATCCTTTTCTTCCTGTCTTGCTGCATTTTCTGTTTCTTCCTTTGCTCTTTTTGCTTGAGTAAGTATTCCATTTTCTCCTGTTAGCATTGCAATTGACACTCCTGATAAGATTAGCAAAACTATTATTGTAATTACTAGTGAAATTAATGTGATTCCTTTATTTTTTGTTCCTTCATATCTTATTGTTCTTTTTACTTTATACATAATTTTTTCTCCTTTTCTTTAGCTTATTTTTAATATAACACAATATTTTATTTTTGTCTACTATTTTTGTGAGTTATATTTTTATGAGTTATTATATTCATGAGAGTGATATAAACTATATAAAAGTCTATAAAGAAGGAGTTTTATATGATTAAATTAAGAGTAACGGAAATATTAAAAGAAAAAAATAAATCTAAATATTGGTTATTTAATAAGTTAAATGATATAGAAAATATAAGTTATTCTAACTTTAATAATTTAGTAGAAAATAAAACTAAATCAATTAGATATATAAATATAGAAAAACTTTGTAAAATTTTAGAATGTACACCTAATGATTTGTTTAAATTTTTAGATTAGAATATATATTACAAAAAATCTACTTTTGGGTAGATTTTATTTTTACGTTTACATAAATTGATTTTTGGTAAATATTAGTGTATAATAATATATAGGAGTATTTTGTCTGTAAAGGAGGAATGCTTATGTTGTATAAAAGAAAACCCATCTTTATAAAGTATATTGGTTTATTACTAATAACTGGTTTATTTATAACCATAAATTCAAAAACGTCCTTTGCAAAAATGTTAACAATAGATTGGGATAAATTACAACTAAATGTTCTTAGTTTAACAGGTGAAATTCAAGATGGTGTATATACCATATCTTGTGCGAAAAACTCTAATTATGTACTTGATATTGCCTGGAAATCTTTAGACTGGGGTGGTAACCTTCAGATTTGTAAGAGAAATCAAGGAACAAATCAAAAATTCTACATTTCATATGAAGGTGACGGATATTATAAGATAGCTAATGTAAGTTCAGCTTTAATAATAGATGTAGAAAATAGTTCACAAGAAAATGGTGCTAACATACGCCAATGGGAGGACAATGGAGATGATGCACAAAGATGGAAAATTAAGAAAAATGATGATGGCACTTATAATTTCATTGCTAAATGTTCTGGGAAAGCACTCGATGTTGATGGTGGAATTTTTGAGGAAAGTAGAAATGTTCAACAATGGGATTATATAAATAGTGATGCACAACGCTTTAAATTAGAAAAAACTGATTTTTTACCTGATGGTATCGTATCCATTAAAAAAGCAACAAATTATAATATTTCTTTAGATATAAATGATATGTCTTCAAGAGATGGAGAAAACCTTCAAATATGGCAAACAAATGAAAGTTTAGCACAACGTTTTTATATATATAATTTAGGAAATAATGAAATACGTATACGTACAGTAGCATCAGGAGGTTTTTTAACAGAAAATGGAACAAATAATGGTTCTGATGTTATACAAAGCGGTAATAGCTCAACACCAGTAAGTAGTTTAAATACTTGGGAAGTTGGTTGGAACAGTGGGATTACCCTTAAAAATAAAGAAAGTGGACTTTATCTTGATATAAAAGATGACTCTGAGAAAAATGGAACAAAAGTACAAGTACGAGAAAAAAATAGTACCACAGCTTCTCAAAGATTTATAATAAATCAAGAACAATTTATTAAAAATGGTATTTATGAGATAGCTTCAGCTCTTGGAACAACACTTGACTTGGAAAATGGTGAGTCATCATGGGGAACTAATATTTTAACTTGGGAAAGTAATAATCAAAACAACCAAAAGTTCCGTATAACCTATACTGACTCAGGATATTTAATTACAACAGTTTATGGACTTGCATTAGACGTAGAAAATGGAAGTATGGAAAATGGAGCTAATGTACGTCAATGGGAAGACAATGGTGATATATGTCAAAGATGGTGGCCAAAACTTTTAGATGGTGGATATATTAGACTAAAAAATGCAAAATCTGGTAAATACCTTGATGTAGCAAATGCTTCAGCAGAACTTGGTGCTAATGTACAGCAATATGAAGCAAGTGGCTCTAAAGGTCAGATGTGGAAATTAGTATCTACAAATTTCAGCGGATGGTTTAGCCAAAATGGTTCAATGTACTGTATAGATCCACAAACAAACGAAGTTGTAAAAAATTGTACAAGAGTCGACCCTACAAAACCTGACCCATCACAATATGGTTCAATATATGATTTTGATGCAGAAGGACGTGCAACATGGCATCTACCTATTGTATCAGATTTACCAGGAGGCACCGGACCTTCAGCACCTATACCTACATTAACTGGTGACCAACGTCAACGTACATTACAACTTGCACTATCTCGTCTTGGTTGTCCTTATGAATTACTTAAAGCTCCAACAGGGTTTGTATGTGATGGATTAACATCTTGGTCAGTAACAACTGCAACTGGAATTAGATTTAGAAATGGAACTCAAATTGATGATCAAGATATGAGTTGGCAACATGTATATATTAGAGAACACAACGGATTACAAACAGACATCTCTCAAGCTAAACCTGGTGATATCATATTCTGGGGTAATCCAGCCAATATTGAAAATCATGGAACTTATGGTTCACGTCACGTATCAATATTCTATCACGATGATATTATGATACATGCTGCAGGTACAGGACTTGGAGTAAGAGAAGGAAGTATAACTGATGAACAAAATGCTTTTGGAGATTTCATAGACTTTGGTTCTCCTTACACATTAGAAACAAGTCAATGCCCTATACCTCATTCAATATATTAAAAATAAATAAATATGGTAGAAATAAACATTCTACCATATTTATTTATTATCTATTTAACTAAAATGATTTATTCGTTTTATCTTCTTGTAATTTATATTGTGAAATATCAGGCATTCTAACATCTTCATCAGTTACTGTATCAAAAGAATAACTTAATCTTTTCACATTTCCTTCAGAACTTGTACTTAATAATAATCCTGTTTCTTTTTCTATTAATTCTTCTTGTTCTCCTATTTTTATATCAAGACATTCTTTTCCATCATATTCTTTAGTCCATATAAATACAGTTGGGTTTAATGCTAATAAAAATTTATTAAAATTATCATAAGATGTTGTTATACTAGTTGGTCTTGCTGAAAACATTCCACCATCTTCTGTATACTCCATTGTCATATTATAAAAAGTATATTCTTCTCCTGTATTTCCATTTCTCCAAAATGTAACATCTCTATCTGAATTTATTTGTTTCATATTAAGTTTTGCAACATTATCTTTTTTCCAGTATTCTGTTATTGTTTCATTGTTCTTAGAATAATAATAATAGTTAGATTTGTTGAGATTAAGATTATTTTGTTTTGATAAATCACATAAAACATTATATCTCCATGCTATTAATAAGAAAAGCGCTAAAACTAATAATAAGAATATTATGAAAAATATTTCTGATACTTTTATTCTCTTTCTTTCTATCATAACAACCTCTCCTTCCATCTATTCATATTATAGCACAGCACAAATAAAACCGCAAATAATTTTTCACTTTTTACAAAAATTGATTTTTAGGCAAAATAAAAAGCCAATAATCAAGCTCTTTGCAAGACTAATGACCTTTATTGGAGCCACTTATCCGATTCGAACGGATGACCCTCGCATTACAAGTGCGATGCTCTGGCCAACTGAGCTAAAGTGGCTTGTTTGGTGACCCCGACGGGAATCGAACCCATGTCTCCGCCGTGAAAGGGCGATGTCTTAACCGCTTGACCACGGGGCC
>CALXZU010000010.1 GCA_944393325.1 uncultured Clostridia bacterium | reverse complement strand
TATTTCATTAGTATTACAAACCTTGTAATATTCTGTGGATAACTATTTTTATTTTTCATCTAGTCTGAACAGTAACCCATTTTTTTAGTTTTTTTCTAAAAACACTTGACAAATAGCTAAAAATAGTGTAAAGTATATTAGCATTACAAAAAAGAAAAGAGGTAATCCTATGGAAAAAAAAGTTGAAATAAGTGTGCTATGGGAAATTTATGGCAAACTATTAACTGAAAAACAATACGAATTCATAGATGATTACTATAATAATGACTTGTCTTTATCAGAAATAGCAGAAAACAATGACATAACAAGACAAGCAGTAAGAGACATAATAAAGAAAGGGGAGAAAAAACTTTTCGACTACGAAGAAAAGCTAAAGATGATGAAAAGGATGTTAAACCAAGAAAAGAAAATAGAAAAAATATTATCTGAACTTACAAAAATACAAAATAATTATTCAGATAAAGAAATAGCAAATGTATTAGAAAATGTTAAAAAAGAATTAAATTGTTTAGTATAAACTTTTAAGAAAAAATAATAAGATAGGAGTTGAGATTATGGCTTTTGAAGGATTATCTTCTAGGTTACAAGAAATAACAAGGAAAATTAGAGGAAAGGCAAGAATATCTGAAAGTGATTTAAAAGAAATGCTAAGAGAAGTAAAACTTGCACTTTTAGAAGCCGATGTCAACTATAAAATAGTAAAAGAATTTATAGAAACAATTAGAGAAAAGGCACTAGGGCAAGATGTATTAAAATCATTAACACCAGGACAACAAGTAGTAAAAATAGTAAAAGATGAATTAGTAGAATTACTTCGGAGGAACAGAGGCAAAGGTAAACTTTACGCCAAATCCACCAACAGTAATAATGCTTGTAGGTCTTCAAGGATCTGGTAAAACAACAACAGCGGGTAAACTTGCAAATCTATTTAGGAAACAGGGTAAAAAACCATTATTAGTGGCATGTGATGTGTATAGACCAGCAGCAATAAAACAACTACAAGTAGTAGGAAAACAATTAAATATACCAGTATATGCAAATGAAACATCAAAAGATGTAGTACATATTGCAAGACAAGCAATGTCTTTTGCAATATCAAAATTAAATGATGTTGTAATATTGGATACAGCAGGTAGATTACATATTGATGAAGAATTAATGGAAGAATTAAAAAGATTAAAAAAAGAAATAAAACCACATGAAATATTACTTGTAGTAGATAGCATGACAGGTCAAGATGCTGTAAATGTTGCTGAAAAATTTAATAGTACAGTTGGAATAGATGGAGTTGTATTAACAAAATTAGATGGTGATACCAGAGGCGGAGCAGCATTATCAGTAAAAAAAGTCACAGGAAAGCCAATAAAATTTGCAGCAACAGGAGAAAAATTAAGCGATATAGAAATTTTTCATCCAGAAAGAATGGCAGGAAGAATATTGGGGATGGGAGATATTTTATCAGTAATAGAAAAAGCAGAAGAAGCATTTGACCAAGAACAAGCAGAAAAATTAGAAAAACAATTAAGAAAAAGAGAATTTGACTTAGATGATTATTTAACACAAATAAGGCAAATAAAAAAAATGGGTTCATTTTCATCATTATTAAAATTAATACCAGGTATGAACCAACTAAAAGATGTAAAAATAGATGATAAAGAATTTGTAAAGATAGAAGCAATAATATGTTCAATGACAAAAGAAGAAAAACAAGATGTAAGGCTTTTAAATGGAAGCAGAAGGCTACGTATTGCAAGGGGAAGCGGAACATCAGTGCAAGAAATAAACAAATTCATAAAATCATTTGAAATGACTCAAAAAATGATGAAAAAAATGAAATCAAACAAAGGTGGCATGAAAAACTTAATGAAAGGAATAGATGAAAATTCTCTAAAAAATATGTTCAAATAATTAGTTATTAATATTAAGTTAGCTGTGTAATGAAAATATCAGATAACTTATAGTATAATATAAAAAATATAAATCATAGTAAATCCGGAGGTGAAATAAAAATGGTAAAAATCAGATTACAAAGACAAGGAAAGAAAAAAGCTCCATTTTACCATATAGTAGTTGCAGACTCAAGAAGTCCAAGAGATGGTAAAATAATAGAGCAAATAGGAACATATGATCCAATGACAGAACCATCAACAATAGTTATAAACCAAGAAAAATTAGCTACTTGGATAAAAAATGGTGCAAAACCAACACCAACAGTAAAAGACTTAATGGAAAAAGTTAAATAATTAACTTAAATTCATTGGAGGTAAAGATGGAAGAAATTTTGAAAGTTATTATTTCAAATTTAGTAGAAAACAAAGATGCAGTAAATATAACAAAAAAAGAAACAGAAAAGAATACTACATTTGAAGTAAAAGTTGCAAAAGAAGATATGGGAAAAGTAATAGGAAGACAAGGAAGACTTGCTTATTCTATAAGAACAGTAATGAAATCAGTAGCAACAAAAGAACACAAAAAAGTAATAGTTGAATTTGTCGAGTAATTGAGGTATTTAGTTTATGGAAAAATATCTTGAAATAGGTCAAATCGTAAATACTTTTGGTATAAAAGGAATGGTTAAAATAAAACCTTTTACAGAAAATACTAAAAAAAGATTTGATAATTTAAAAAAAGTATATATCAAGACTAAAAAAGAAAAAAAAGAATATGAAATAGAAGAAATAAAATATCATAAAGAAATGGTACTAGCAAAATTCAAAGGTATAGAAACTATAGAAGAAGCAGAAAAATTTAGAAATTCTTATTTATTAATAAATAGAGAAAATGAAAAGCCTTTAGAAAAAGGAACTTATTATATAGTAGATATGGTAGGATTAGAAGTATATACTGATGAAGGTGATAAGTTAGGAATTTTAGATGATATATTCAATTCTGGAAGTTCAGATATATATGTTGTAAAAAATGAATTAGGTAAACAAATATTACTTCCAGCGATAAAAGAGGTAATAAAAAATATCGATATGGAAAATAGAAAAATAACAGTTCACCTAATAAAAGGTTTAATGTAATAAATATGGAGGAAAAAATGGACTTTGATGTTTTAACACTATTTCCACAAATGTTTTCTTCTTTAAAAGAAAGTATAATTGGAAGAGCAGTAAAAGATAAAATAATTAATATTAACACAGTTAATATTAGAGACTTTTCAAAAAACAAACATAATAAAGTTGATGATACTCCATATGGTGGAGGAGCAGGTATGGTGATAATGCCTGATGTAGTATATAGAGCATATAATTCCTTAGAAAATAAAGAAAATGCTAAAGTTATATATATGTCTCCACAAGGTAAAAAATTAAATCAGAAAAAAGTTTTAGAATTGTCTAAAGAAAAACATTTAATAATTCTTTGTGGTCATTATGAAGGAATAGATCAAAGGGTTTTAGATAAAATAGTAGATGAGGAAATATCTATAGGTGATTATGTATTAACAGGAGGAGAGCTTCCGGCAATGGTACTGATCGATAGTGTAAGTAGATATGTAGAAGGAGTTTTAAGCAAGGATTCAATAAAAGAAGAAAGTTTCTCAAATAATTTGCTTGAATATCCACAATACACAAGACCAGAGATATTTGAAGGAATAAAAGTTCCAGAAATATTACTTTCAGGAAACCATAAAGAGATAGAAAAATGGAGAAATGAAAAATCTTTAGAAACAACTAAAAATAAAAGACCAGATTTATTAGAATAAAGAAGAAGTGCAAAATCCCAATTGCACCGCTCTAAAATATAATTAAATTTAAATTAGGAAGAAAAGGAGGATATTCAAAAATGGATATTATAAAAGCAATTGAACACGAACAATTGAAAAATAAAATACCAGAATTAAAAGTTGGTAATACAGTAAGAGTACACGTAAGAATAAAAGAAGGAAATAAAGAAAGAATCCAAGTATTTGAAGGAACAATAATAAAAGTACAAGGTGGAGGAGTAAATCAATCATTTACAGTAAGAAAAATATCTTATGGTGTAGGTGTTGAAAAAACATTTTTAGTACATTCACCTTTAGTTGAAAAAGTAGAACTAGTAAGAGTTGGTAAAGCAAGAAGAGCAAGACTATTCTACTTAAGAGATAGAATAGGTAAAGCTGCTAAAACTAAAGAACAAGTAGGTGCAAGAATTGAAAATAAAGAAATTACTATTAAAGAAGATTTGGTAGAAGAACCAGTAGTAGAATCTGCACCAGAAGAACAACCAGCAGTTGAAACTCAAGAGCCAGTTGTAGAAGAAACTGTAGATACAGTAAAAGAAGAAGCTGTTCAAACAGTTAAAGAAGAGCCAGTAAAAAAAGAAGAGAAAGCTGAAGAATCAGCTAAAGAAGAAACAGAAAAGAAAGCTGAATAATATAAAAAAGGACTTTTAGGAAGAGCTTAAAAGTCTTTTTCTTTTTTTAGAAAAGTTTTTTTATCAAAATGTTGATATAAAAGGATTTCAAAAAAAGCGAACAAAAATTTTGATTTTTTTATAAAAAACTATTGACAAATAAATGAAAAGAATATAAAATAAGAACAACAAAGCGAACAGTAATTCGCAAAACAATATTTTGATAGGAGTGATATAAATGAATATAGTAAAAAGAAGAACAAATATTAAATTATCTATAAATAATAGCATAGAAAGACATCCAGTGCCTGTTTTAGGTGTAGATTATAAAGTAAAAATAATTTATAAAAATATAAAAATAACAGAGTTAGATGTAGAAAATAAAACTATAAAAATATCACTACCAAGCAAATATAAAAAGATGTCTAATACAGCAATTTTGGATTTAGCAATAGAGAAAATGTATGAACAAATAGCAAATGTTGAAATTGAAAGAGCAATGGAAAAAACAAGAATAATGCTTGGATTTGCTCCAGAAGAATTTGAAATAAGAAAAATAAATATTTTAGGAAAATGTGAAGATGGAAAAATAATAATAAATCCAGAAATAGTAAAATATGGAAGGAAAATTATAGATTATATTGTGCTTCATCAATATTGTCATTTAAAATACAAAACACATTGTAAAGCTTTTTATAATTTACTTTCTAAATATGAGAAAAATTATAGACATTATGAAGAATTATTAGTAAAAATAAATATAAAATAGTTTGTAAAAAGTCTTTATTATTATGTATTTTTCTGTTATAATAGAAAAGTACGATGGGGTATCGCCAAGTGGTAAGGCATCGGATTCTGGTTCCGACATTCCTGTGTTCGAATCACAGTACCCCAGCCAAGCAAAAGAAGAACTAAAAATTATTTAGATTTAGTTCTTCTTTACTTTTTTGGAAAATTAAGGTATAATATCATCATGTTAAACAAAATAATAAAACAAGTTAGGAGAGATTTATATGTCAGAGAACAATAACCAAACACAAGAAATGGATTTAAACCATTTGATGCAAATAAGAAGAGAGAAATTATTTGAGTTACAAAAAGAAGGAAAAGATCCATATAAAATAACAAAATTTGATAGAACGAACACAGCAGGGGAAATAAAAGCTAATTATGAAGAGTTTGAAGGAAAGGATGTAACAGTTGCCGGAAGAATTATAGCAAAAAGAATAATGGGAAAAGCATCATTTTGTACAATTCAAGATTGTGATGAAAAAATCCAAAGTTATGTAAGTATAAATGATTTAGGAGAAGAAAGTTACAAAGAATTTAAAACTTGGGATATAGGAGATATAATTGGAATTACTGGTTTTGTGTTTAAAACAAGAACAGAAGAAATTTCAGTTCACGCAAAAAAAGTAACATTACTTTCTAAATCTTTGAGACCACTTCCAGAAAAATTCCATGGATTAAAAGATGTGGATTTAAGATATAGACAAAGATATGTAGATTTAATAATGAATCCAGAAGTGAAAGAAACATTTATAAAAAGAACACAAATAATAAATGAAATAAGAAACATCTTAAATGAAAAAGGATATTTAGAAGTAGAAACACCAATATTAAATACAATATCAGGAGGAGCAACAGCAAGACCATTTATAACTCATCATAATACATTAGATATAGATATGTATTTAAGAATAGCAACAGAATTGAATTTAAAAAGATTAATAGTTGGTGGATATGATAAAGTATATGAAATAGGAAGAATATTTAGAAATGAAGGAATGGACATAAGACATAATCCAGAATTTACTTCAATAGAATTCTATTCAGCATATCAAGATTACAATGATATGATGGATTTGACAGAAGAGATATTCCAAAGATGTAGCATGAAAGTATGTGGAACAACTAAAATAACATATCAAGGAACAGAAATAGAATTAGGAGGAAAATGGAAAAAAATTAGTATGATAGATAGTATAAAAGAAGTAACAGGAGTTGATTTCAATACTATTAATACTGATGAGGAAGCAGTTAAATTAGCTAAAGAAAGAAATATAGAAATTCCGAATGGAAAAGAAACAAGAGGAAATGTAATTAGTTTATTCTTTGATGAATATGTAGAAAAAACATTAGTACAACCAACATTCATATATGATTATCCAATAGAAATATCTCCACTTGCTAAAAAATGTGATTATGATGAAAGATTAACACAAAGATTTGAAGTATTTATTGACGGAAGAGAATATGGAAATGCCTTTTCAGAATTAAATGATCCAATAGATCAATATGAAAGATTTAAAGAAGAAATAAGAGCAAGAGAAAATGGAGATGATGAAGCAGGAATGATGGATGAGGACTTTGTTACAGCACTTGAATACGGATTACCACCAACAGGAGGAGAAGGAATAGGAATAGATAGATTAGTAATGCTTTTAACAGATTCAGCATCAATAAGAGATGTATTATTATTCCCAACAATGAAACCACTTAATAACGCTTAATAAGTTATAATGCATAAAATGATGAGTGGAAAACCATCACCATTAAGAAAGTAAAAATAAAAATACACAGAAAATTTACAGGAAAAATAAAATTAGCAACAGTATCACAAGAAGCAAGTGGAAAATACTATGTATCAATACTAGTAGAAACAGAACATCAAGAATTAGCACATACAAATAAAGAGAAAAGAAAAAGTATATAGTTTGTACTTTTTCTTTTTACATTTTAATTATTCTTTTAATTTTTTCTTAGAGCGAAGATAAGGTTCTTTCACATCTGTTATTCCAAGTAAATAATCAATAGATGTATCATAATATTTAGCTAAATCTATCAATATTTTTGTAGGTACGTCATTTTCGCCAGTTTCGTATTTTGAATATCCAGTTTGTGACATATTTAATATTGCAGCTATTTCTTTTTGTGTTAAATCATTATCTTCTCTTAAAGCTCTAATTCTATCATAAGATTTTTCATATTTTTTATTCATATTATTAATTCTCCTTTTCATATGTTTGTCAAAAAATAAAATTTTATCAAAGAAAATTAAGCAAAAAATTATATAAAAATCGAAAATTTGTTGAAATATTAGTAATTTGACAGGTATAAAAATATTTTAAAATATTTTTAAATTACTATTGACTTACAACCTGAATTAGGTTAAAATAATAAATGTATAATCTGAAACAGGTTAAAACAAAAATAGAAATAAGAAAGCTACTTTAAGTTGTTTCAGTAATAAAAAAGTTTTATTAATTTCTTAACCATAAATATCGTTAAGGAAATTATTGCACTAAGAAAATAAGGAGGTGAAGAAGGAAGATGTGAAAAGAGTTATATATCATCGAGGTAGAAGAGCGATTGAAAAAAAGATAAATAAGAAAAAAGTAGTTGGTGTAATTCTTGTAATTATGATAATAGTATTTTTTGTTGTAAATATGCTTAGTGAGAAAAAAGATGATGAACAAGAAGTAAATACATCGGCAGAGCTAAGTAACACCCCTCAAAATACAACAAATACTATTCAAGAAGAAGTCGAAGAAAAGAAATACGAGGATGTCGATATACCAGAAAAATTAGGTGGATATGATGTGTTAGGGCAATTAGTTATTGAAAAGATTGGTGTAAGGCAAAATGTTTTAAGTAAAACAGAAAATGCTTCATTAAAATTAGGAGTAACTAAATTTTACCCACCACAAGTAAATATTAATGAACCTGGAAATTTTTGTATATGTGGACATAATTGGAATAATATTCTAAAAAGACTTGATGAAATGGAAATTGGTGAACAATTTTATATAATTACAAGAGAGACTAAAGAAAGAATAGATTATGAAATATATGATAAATATTCTTGTGAGCCAACAGATTTATCTTGTTTAGATCAAAACCAAGATGGAAAAAAAGAAGTAACTCTAATAACATGTAATCCTGGTGGATTAACTAGACTTATATGTAAGGCAAGAGAAATATGATGCTAAAAAGCATAAAAAGTGTATTAATAAAAAGTACATAAGATTATAAAAATAAGAAAGGAATGATATTAAAAATGAAAAATAAAGTAATAGGAATATTAATCGCATTAGTAGTAATTATAGGAGTAATGGCAAGCCAAGTAATGGCTGCATCAATAAGTGCAAGTGCACAAGAAGTAAATAAAGGAGAAGAAATAAAAGTAACAGTTTCTTTTGAGGAAACACCATATGTAGATTTAGAATTAACATATGATGCAAATAGTTTTGAATATGTAAAAGGATCAGCTACATCAGATTTACCATCATTAACAGTAAATGATACAGTAGCAGGATCTGTAAAAATTTCAGCAGCAGATGCAACTAAAACAACAGCATATATAACATATACATTTGTAGCTAAAGAAAACACAGATGCAGCAGATTTTGTTGCAAGTGGATTAAACACAATAAATGGAGAAGGATTAGATGTTGACACAGTATCAGTAAAAGTTGTAGAACCAACAGTTGATCCAGAGCCAGAGGATCCAACACCAGTTGATCCAGAAAATCCAGATGTAGATGTACCAAGTGATGTTACAGATAATACACAAGTTGGAGACAAAGTAGATGCAAATGCACCTAAAGTTGATGAAGATGGAAATGTAATAACAAAATTACCTCAAACAGGAATAACAGTTTTCCAAATAGCAGGAGTTGTTGCAATAGTTGTAATAGCAGGAGCTTTAGCAGTTAGAAAATTAAGAAAATAATAAATAATTTTAAAATATTCAAAATAAAGGGAGGAAAAAAAGTTGAATAAGAAATTTAAAATAGTCTCAACAGTAGCTTTAGCTGGAATGTTACTAACAAGTAGCTTAGGAATGAATAAAGTAAATGCCGTAGAGGCAGAAGTAGAAGATAATTTTACTACAAATCCAGTTGCTGTTTATAGAAAATTAATAGAAGGAAAAACAGTAGTACCTTTTGTATTAGCTAATAAAGATGATATTTTAACTGTAAAAGATGTTGTTGAAAGTGACATTTTTGAAGGAAAAGTAGCTACTATTAATGATGTGGCTGTATCTTCTTTAGATATGAGAGTTGGTACAGGTTCTAAAGTTAAAACAACAGATGGAACAGAATATACAATAATTGTATATGGAGATGTTAATGGAGATGGAGAGCTTACAGCAGGTGATACATATTTAGTTGAAAGATATGCTTCTGATTTAGAAGAACTAAATGATGTACAAAGAGAAGCAGCAGATATTGGTGCAAATAATGGTGCTGTTGACTCTGGAGATTCATATATAATGAAAAGATATAAAGTTGAATTAGAGAATGAACTTATTACAAATTTACCACCAAAAGAAGAAGCTCAAGAAGATTCAAATTATAGTATAGCTTTAAATAATGGTGGAGCAATAAATAATGTAAATCTTGGAAACAACAAATTAAGTGTAACTTTAGAGGAAACTTTAGATAAAGCAGTAACATTAAAACTTGTAGCATCAGATACTGATAATACAACAGCAGATGTTGAAGCTAACGTGGAAATTCCAGCACACACAGATTATGTAGAAAAAGATGGTATTGATTTATCTTCTTTAAAAGAAGGAAATATTACTTTAAATCTATATGATGGTGATAAAATAGTAGCAACAGTTAAAGTTGTTAAAAATACAGTTGCACCAGATGCAACAAATGTAAAAGCTAATCGTACAAGTACGAGAAAAGCAACACTTTCTTTAGAAAGAATGGGAACAAGTGATATAACAAAAATCAGATATATGTATGAAAAATTAGCTGAAAGTGATGGAACACCAGCTGTTAAAGAATTAACAAATTCAGCAGATATTCAAAATAATAAATTAGAAGATTTAACAATTGCTGAAAACTTAGAAACAGAAGTAGCTTATAAAGTATACTTTGTTGTAGAAAACCAATATGGTTCACAATCAGCAGTAAAAGAAGCTGTTATAGCTAAAGATAATGCTTCAGTAGAGCAAGCAACAAAATTAAAAGCTGTTGAAGCACCAGATTTAGCAGAAACATCAGATGCAGAATTTACATTTGTTAAAGATGATAAAGACACAGATTCTCATACTTATATAGCAACATTATATAAAGATGGAGTTGCAATTGCTGAAAAAGAAACAACTGATGAAAAAGTTTCATTTAAAGCAGAAATCGAAAATGCAGGAACAGGAACATATAAAGTTTCAGTTGTAGTAAAAGGAGATGCTAAAGGGGAAGAAGAAACAAATTCTGAACCAACAGTATCTGATGAAGTTACAGTTACAGCATTAAAAGCAGTAGAGGGATTGACAATGGAAAAAGATGATGAAGGAAATGTTGTATTAAATTGGTCTAATCCTAATGGAAAAGATGATTTTAAAACATACGAAATTAATCTATATAGATTAAATGCAAAAGGAGAAGAGGAATTTGTTAGCACAGTTGCTTCTTGTAAAAATGATGAAAATAAAGTTAATGTATCAGTTAGCGAAAATATAATCTATTTTGCAAAAGTAAAAGTTGTAGCAAAAGATGGACAAATGTCAACAGTAAGTTCAACACAAACAACATCTAATCAATTCTATATTGTTCAAGCACCAGATGTAACTTCAGCTCAAAGAGGATCAACAAGCATTAAATTTGATGTTGAACCAATTGAAATACCTAACAAAGATGTAAAATATAAAGTAGAAGTTCATACAGTAGATCTTTCAGGAGATCCTACAAAACCACTATATACTAAAGTTGACACAAAAGATGTAACAATCGATGAAAATAATCAAGTAACAATTGATGGATTAAATCCAACAACTTACTATGCATTTAGATTAGTTGCAACTGTTGAAGATAATGAAGTAAACTCAGAATATAGTGATCCAATAAAAACTTTACCAGTTTTTGAAAGTGTAGAAGTAACTAATAATTTAGAAGAAGCTAAAAAAGCAGATTCAAATAAAGTTATGATTGACGGAACAAAAATTGTTATGAGTGGTGTAGAATATGATACAGCATCAATAACAGAATTACAAGCTGCTAAAAACGTTATTACAGGATTAAAAACAGGTGATGTTGTTACTATGAATGATAATGCAACAGTAGTTTCATTAGATTTAGATGGTGGAGCATCAGCTGAAGATCATACAAGAGATTTTGGAAATGTTTTTGCTAATTCAACAGTAGAAATTACAAGTAATGATTTCAGTAAAACAATTACAGGAACATTTAAAGCATTAACATTAAAAGGAACAGGTTCTATCTTTACAGTAACAGGTGCAACTGTAACAAATCCAATTGTTTTAACAAATGGAGTAGAAGTTACAGCAGATGCAACAAAAAATTATAAAGTAGAAGCTGGAGCAGAAGTTACAGTTAATAAAATAAAAGTTACAACAAGTCAAGATGTAGTTTTAAAAGCTAATACAGGTAAAAACTTAGAAGTTACTGCAAATACAGTTGCAAATGATTTAGTATTTGTAAATTCAACAGAAGGTTTTGCAAACATATTATTTACAGGAGAACCAGATAATACATCAGAACAAAAAGGAACAATTACAATTAAAACAACAGGAGGAAGTGTAACTGTATCATCAACAAATGTTAATGTAAGTGCTGATATGAAAGTTGAAGTAACTAATGGTACAGCTACAGTTACAGATCCATCATTAACAGGAAATAAAGAAGTTACAATTTCAGCTGATGAAGGTAAAACATCAACAGTACTTGCAGTAACAAAAACAAAAGCACCAAAAGTACTAGCTGGAAAAACAGTTGAATTAAAAGATTACACTGATGACGAATTAAGAGAAGAATATGGTATTGATAAACAAGAAGATGTAATAGCAGCAAGAGAATATATCAATTCTTTCGGATTAAATGGAAAAGGTGTAACAGTTACAGTAGGTAGTGATTTAACTTCAGTTACAATAGTATTAACAGAAGAAGCTAAAGATCTTACTATTGGTAACTTAAAATAATATTGCCAGTTATCTAAAAAATTTCATATTTCTTAAAAAGAGTAGAGTTAATTATAATTCTACTCTTTCCTTATATTATAAAAAATGGTAAAAATTATATAAAAAGAGCTTATATTTAATTGAAATTTTTAATAAAATATGATATATTTTAGAAAGTCTAAGATTACAGAGTTATAATAAAAAATGTAAAATATTTCAAACAGAAAATGTAAAAAGGAGTAAATATGTTTAATTTTTCAAATGCAGTAGAAGAATTAAATAATTATAGGGGATCTGAAAAAAAGAAAACATTAATTTATAATAACAAAAAATATTTAGTTAAATTCCCAGATCCGATAAGAGAAAAAAATAGAGAAATATCCTGTATTAATAATGCTTTTTCTGAATATATAGGAAGTAATATATTTAAAATAATAGGATTTAAAGTTCAAAATACAATACTTGGAATTTACAACTATGATGGAAAAGAAAAAATAGTATGTGCATGTGAAGATTTTACAGATGAAGGTCATGTTTTGTATGAATTTGAAAATATAGCGTTAAGCGTTAATCCAGATAAAAAAATAGAAACAGAACTAAACGATATTATGGAAGTTATAGATATTATAAGCAAAATGATGAAAATAGAGGGATTAAAAGAAAAGTTTTGGGATATGTTTATAATAGACAGTTTAATAGGAAATGAGAATAGATATAATGGAGACTGGGGAATACTACTGGATAAAACAAACAACATATTTAAATTTGCACCAATATATGATTGTGGTTCTTGCCTAAATCCTACACTAAGTGATATAGAAATAAAGGAATTAAGTGAGGTAGAAATTAAAAATATAGCAATAAATACATATTCATGTATTAAAGAAGATGGTAAAAAAATAAATTGTATATCATATATTAAGAGTTTAAAAAATCCAGATTGTAATAATGCACTAACTAGAATTTTTAAAAAGATAGATTTAGATAAAATAAATGAATTTATAAATAACATAGAAATTTTACCAGATGACAGAAAAAATTTTTACAAAAAGATAATTACTTTAAGATATGAAATATTAGAAGAAGTTTATAAAATAAAAAGATAAAAATAATCTGTAAAAAAGCACTGTAAAAAAAGAAAAAAACACTATAAAAGTAAAGGAGTAAGTATGTTTAATTTTTCATATGATAAAAGAATACTGTATGTGTTAATAGCAGTATTAGTATTAATTTCATTAAGTAGTTTATTAAGTAGTGAAGGGGCATTATTTTCGTTACTATTAGGAATACCAGGAGTGTTAGTAGCAATAACATTTCATGAATTTGCGCATGGTTTTGTTGCATATAAGCTAGGTGATAATACAGCAAAAATGGAAGGAAGATTAAGTTTAAATCCATTTGCACATTTAGATCCAATAGGAACATTAATGCTTGTATTTTTAGGAATAGGGTGGGGTAAACCAGTACATGTAAATCCAACTAATTATACAAGAAAAATGTCAATGGAAAAAGGTGAAGCAATAGTATCACTTGCTGGGCCTCTTATGAATATAATATTAGCATTTGTATTTGGAATAATATATTTTGTAATATTTAAATTTGCAGGAGGAGATTTTTTAAATTCAACAGAAGGAATTATAATAATGGGGATTATACAGTCAGCAATAGTAACAAATGTAGGTTTAGGAATATTTAATTTAATACCACTTCCTCCACTTGATGGTTCGAAAATAATAAAACCATTTTTACCATATAATGCAAAACAATGGTTTATAAATAATGAGCAAATATTTTATATAATATTTATTTTCTTATGGATTTCAGGATTAGCAGGAAGAATAATATCACCAGCAATAGCATGGCTTGCTACATGGATTTTAAATATTTGTAGTTTAATATTGTAATTATTGTAGAAGGGAAAAAATAATAATGAGTAAAGATGTATTGACAATGGGAATAGAATCAAGCTGTGATGAAACATCAGTTGCAATAGTGAAAAATGGTAGAGAAATATTATCAAATATAATAGACACACAAATACCAATACACGAAAAATATGGTGGAGTAGTACCAGAAATAGCATCAAGAAATCATATAGAAGCGATATCAAGAGTGTATAAAAAAGCATTAGAAGAAGCTAAAGTAGATATATCAGAAATTTCAGCAATAACAGTAACATATGGACCAGGATTAGTAGGTGCATTACTTGTAGGTTTATCATATGCAAAGGCACTTTCATTTGCAAATAATATACCACTAGTTGGAGTAAATCATATAGAAGGACATATTGCAGCAAATTATTTAACATATAAAGAATTAGAACCACCTTTTTTATGTGTAATGATGTCACGGCGGAAATACTATGATAATAAATGTTAAAGATTACACTAATTTTGAAGTGCTAGGAAAAACAAGAGATGATGCAATTGGTGAGGCGTTTGATAAAGTTGCAAGAGTAGTAGGTTTAGGATATCCAGGAGGACCAAAAGTAGATAAATTAGCACAAGAAGGGGTGCCTAATATAGAACTTCCTAAAACACATTTTACAGAGGAAACATTAGATTTTAGCTTTAGTGGAATAAAAACAGCGGTAATAAATATAAATCATAAAAATCCAGAAATAAATAAAGCAAATCTATGTGCTAGTTTTGAAAAAAATGTTACAGATACATTATTAGAACATGTAAAGATAGCAATTAAGAAAACAGGTATGAAAAAAATCAGTTTAGCAGGAGGAGTTTCAGCAAATTCTTATATAAGAAAAGCATTTTTAGAGTTAGAAAAAGAAGGAATAAAAGTCTATATGCCTGATTTAAAACTATGTACAGATAATGCAGCAATGATAGCTTCAAGTGGATATTATAACTTTATAAATGGTAAAATAAATGGATTAGAATTAAATGCTATTCCTAATTTAAAAATATAACAAATGAAAGGATTAATAATGGAAAAAGATTATAATGATAAAAGAAATGTACAAAGTGAAAATATAAGAAGTAGAAAAAGTAATAATACAAGTTCTAATAAATCAAAAAGCTCAAAATCAAATTCTAAACATAATAGAAAAAGTAGAAGAAAATTAGATCCAAGAAAAATATTAGTGCTAATTATTGGAATTGCTATAATAATTACAGTAAGTATAATGATTTCAAATGTAAGTAAAAAGAATGATAAAGAAAAGAAAGCAGAAGAAGTTTTTGGAACAGATTATTGTGAGTCTTTATTACATATGGCAACAAAAGACTTAGCACCACATACATGCAGTATTTGTGGAAAAGAATTCCAAGATTCGAGTATGAGAGCTGATATCTGTGATGAATGTAGTGAAGAATTAGATCGTTGTGATTTTTGTGGTAAAAAATTAAATGAAGATATTAAAGAACAAAGAAATGAATTATTAGGAGAGTAATATGTCAATTTATGTAATACGGTGATTTACATTTATCTTTTAAAGAGAACAAGCCAATGAGTATATTCGGAAATAATTGGCTTAATCATGAACAAAAAATAAAAGAAGATTGGGAAGAAAAAATAGGGAAAGAAGACATAGTGGTACTTCCTGGAGATTTTTCATGGGCAATGTATTTAAAAGATACAGATGAAGATTTTAAGTATTTGAGTAAATTACCGGGAAAAAAATTATTATTAAAAGGAAATCATGATTATTGGTGGACTACTTTAAATAAGATGAGAGAGTTTTTAAAAGAAAATAATTTTAATAATATAGATTTTCTACATAATAATTCATATGAATTTGAAAATAAAATAATTGTAGGTACAAGAGGTTGGAATATTTCAAATGATGAAGAAAGTATTCGTTTGTTTAAAAGAGAGGCTTTAAGATTAGAAAATTCAATTAAAGATGGAATTGAAAAATATGGAGAGAATAAAGAGATTATTTGTTTTACTCATTATCCTCCACTTGTAAAATCAAATATTACAAATAATGAGTTAAATGATATAATAAGATTATTATTAAAATATAACATAAAGAAATGTTATTATGGACATTTACATGGTGAATCTATAAAAGAAGCGGTGGAAGGAGAACATTTTGGGATAGATTTTAAACTAGTTAGTGCTGATAGTTTAGATTTTAAATTATTAAAAATATATTAGGAAAGATATATTACATATTTTAAATATTGGGAGTATTAGATGATAGATTTAAATAAAGATGTAAAATATATAAAAGGAGTTGGACCAAATAGGGTATTACTTTTAAATAAACTTCGGAATATTTACGTTAAAAGATTTAATTACATATTATCCAAGAACATATGAAGATAGAAGTAAACCACAGTATTTATGCGATTGTAAAGATGGAGAAGAGGTTTTAATAGAAGGAGTTGTTTGTAGTAAAATAAATAATATACGTCTAAAGGGAAAAACAATGCAAAGATTACTTGTAAGAGATGAGACTGATAGTTGTTTGATTACATGGTTTAATCAACCATATTTAAAAGATAAATTTGTAGTTCGGAAAAAAGTATAAGTTTTTTGGAAAGGTAAGTACTAAAACAGGAAAAATAACTTTTAATTCTCCAGTATTTGATGAAATAGAAAAAACACAAAATACAGGAAGAATTGTTCCTATATATCCTCTTACATATAAACTTTCACAAAATCAATTAAGAAAGATTATGGAAGCGGGAATAAAAGAAGTATATGGTAATTTACCAGAGACATTACCTCAATATTTATTAAAAGAATATAAATTGGAAGATATAAATAATGCAACTAAACATATACATTTTCCAGATGAGTTTAAAGATTTCAATATTGCAAGAACAAGGTTGGTATTTGAGGAATTATTATCAGTACAACTTGCACTTTTAGAGCTTAAGAATAGTTATAATAATGACATCAAAGGAATACAGTTTTCTAAAAGTGCTAAGATGTCAGATGTAATAAATACTTTGCCTTTTAAATTAACAAAGGCACAGTTGAGAGTATTAGAAGAAATAGATAGTGATATGGAAAGTTCTAAAAATATGAATAGATTACTTCAAGGAGATGTAGGTTCTGGGAAGACTGTTGTTGCAATGTGTGCAGCATATAAAGCAGTAAAATCAGGATACCAAGCAGCAATCATGGCTCCTACTGCAATACTTGCTACTCAACATTTAGAAAATTTTAAAGGTATTTTAGAGAATTTAGGAATTAGATGTGAATTATTAATATCAGGAATTACTAAAAAGAAGAAAGAAGATCTTTTAGAAAGATTAAAAAATGGCGAAATAGATATTTTGATTGGAACACATGCGATTATTGAAGATAATGTTATTTTTAAAAATTTAGGTTTAGTTGTAACTGATGAGCAACATAGGTTTGGTGTAAAACAAAGAACTAAGATTGCAGAAAAAGGTGAAAATCCAGATGTATTAGTAATGACGGCAACACCAATACCAAGGACATTAGCTTTAATATTATATGGAGATTTAGATATTTCAATAATTGATGAATTACCACCTAATAGAAAAAAAATAGAAACTTTTGCGGTAAATAAAGGCATGACTGATAGAGTAAATAACTTTATTAGAAAACAATTAGAAGAAGGTAGACAAGCATATATTGTATGTCCTTTAGTTGAAGAAAATGAAGAAATGGATTTGAAATCAGTAGAAAAAATTTATGAAACATATAGCAAAGATATATTTCCTGATTATAAAGTAGATTTTATCCATGGGAAAATGAAGCAAAGGGATAAAGATTCTATTATGGAAAGGTTTAAAAATAAAGAGGTAGATGTACTTATTTCTACTACTGTAATTGAAGTTGGTGTTGATGTTCCTAATAGTAATATAATGGTAATTGAAAATGCTGAAAGATTTGGATTAGCACAATTACATCAATTAAGAGGTAGAGTTGGAAGAGGAGAATATCAATCATATTGTATATTAAAATTTGAGGGTAAAAGTGATAATGTTCGCAAAAGAATGAAAGTTATGTGTGATACAAATGATGGTTTTATAATTTCTGAAAAAGATTTAGAATTAAGAGGGTCAGGAGATTTCTTTGGCACAATGCAACATGGACTTCCTGAATTTAAAATAGCAAATCTATTTGAAGATGTAAATATTTTAAAATTAGTTCAAAGTGTTGCAACTAAAATATTACTTGATGATCCGAAATTGGAAAAACAAGATAATAGATTATTAAAAGAGTTAATTAGAGATAAATTTACAAAAAGAATAGAAATATAATTTTCTTTGTAAGAAGCAAATATTTTTTCTTGACTTCTTACAAAGAAAAGAGTATATTTAAAGTGGAAAAATAAAGAAGGATGTAGATAAAAATGTTTAAAATAATTGTTGCTTTAATTTTAGTAATTATGGTACTTTTAGGAGTTATTCTAATATATGATGCAAGACTTATTACAAAGAAATTTTTTGGTTTTGGAGATCAAAACGAAGGTGCAACAGGTTTGAAAATGATAGGTTTTTTAATAGCAATAATAGGTGGACTTATATTGTATTTTATATTTTAAATAGCTATAAAAAATTATGAAAAATCCTTGACAAATAGATGAGTTTTGTGCTAATATAAATATTGTTAAGAAAATATGCGGATGTGGCGGAACTGGTAGACGCGCTGGTCTTAGGAACCAGTGCCAACGGCGTGGGGGTTCGAGTCCCTTCATCCGCACCAAAAGCAAAAATCGTCGCACCACGATTTTTTAAGATTAATCAACTTGAAAAGGTTGATTATTTTTTTGACCTTTTCGTATTCAAAATATGGCAAAAGTCTTGAAAAATCGGAAGGAGTGTGGTATTATGTTAAATATAATCAAGAAAGAAATCAATATGAGTAGAGAATTACTCTCTAAAATTGAATGGACTTGCAAAATGAAAAAGGTTAAACCGAAAATATATAACGGAACCTTAAGAATTATTAAACATACGAATTTAGCGTATGTAGAACCACATAGGGTAATTATTAAAGATAAGCTATATTTATTATTTAATGAACAAGATTATTTTTATATAGGTAATTTGAGGACAAAGTATCCACTATCCAAATTACAAGAGTACATATCATAGAAAAGCAAGGCATTGATATTTTAGAGTTTTTAAAAATTATACTATATTGGTTTATTTAGTGATTTTATAAAAAGAAAGTTAAGAGATAGATATAAATAAGAAAAACTCTTTAAGTGTCAATAGCTAAGTTTAATATGCTATGTGACACTTATTTTTTATTTAAGTGCCTTTCTATTCATCAAATTTGGAAGGAGGATATATAGTAATGAATGAAGAAAGAAAGGTTGCAGGAATTTATATTAGAGTAAGTACAGAAGATCAAGCAAGAGAAGGTTTTAGTTTAGGAGAACAAAAGGAAAAATTATTACAGTTATGCAAGTTCAAAGAATACGAAGTATTTAAGGTGTATGAAGATGCAGGAATAAGTGCAAAAGATATGGAACACAGACCAGCATTTAAAGAAATGTTAGCAGATATGAAAGAAGGTAAAATTAATTATATTGTTGCATATAAGCTAGATAGAGTTACTAGAAGTGTTAGAGATTTAGAGGAGCTTATTAGCCAATTAGAACAATATAACACCTATTTAGTTTGTGATAGAGATGATGTAAACACCTCTACTGCAAACGGAAGATTTTTTGTAAGAATGCTAACAGTATTATCACAATTAGAAATTGAGATAGTAAGCGAAAGAACAAAGTTTGGATTAAATGGTGCTATAAAATCTGGACATTTGCCTGGTACTATTCCATTAGGATATAAAAAAGATAATAATAAAAAGACTGTAATTGATGAAACTACAAAAGATATAGTTATTAGAATATTTAATATGTATTTAGAAGGTAAAAGTTATCAACAAATAGCTAATATTTTAAAAGAAGAAAAAGTATTAGCACCTAAAAGGTGGAGAGATTCTCATATTCAAAAGATTTTAGAAAATAGAATTTATATGGGAGATTATGAACAATATAAAAGAATTGGAAAAGTACAAGGAAAAGAGCCAATTATTTATATGAATGTTGTTGAGCCAATAATTTCAAGAGCAATGTGGGAAGAAGCACAAGTTCAAAAAGAGAAAAATCAAAGAGCATATACAAGAGATAGAGTTTATTTATTCTTCCAAAAACTAAAATGTCCAAAGTGTGGAAGGATAATGAAATGCAAAGGCTCAGGTGGTAAAAAGAAAAAATATATGTACTATAATTGTGAACATTGTAAATTATATTATAGAGAAGATTTAGTAGAAGAATGTTTAGAAGATTTTATATTAGACTTAGTAGAATATGATATGGCAGTAAAGAAATATTTTTTACCAATACTAGCTGATAAAAAAGAAACAAACACAGAAAAGATAGACAAAGAAATTGAAAACTTAGAAAAACAAAAAGGGAGAATAAAAAAAGCATATTTAAGTGGAATTGTTGAAATGGAAGATTTTTCAGAAGATTATAAAATTATAGAAGAAAAATTGAGTATTTTAGAAAAGAAAAAACTAGATACTTTAAATTTAAATAGTATTTCTTTTACACCACAACAGTTAATGGCTGATAGAGATATAGAAAGAGAAAAATTAATAAGAGATAATAATTTAAAAGAAACTATAAAGGAAGAATGGAATAAAAAATCAAAAGAAGAAAAACAAGAATTTATTTCAAAGTTTATAGAAAGTATTACTTTATTAAAAAATGAAAACGGAGATTTAATAATAGATAATATTAATTTTAGAAGTTCATATATTGAGCAACTAACTAAATTTTTTAATAATGGAATATTTGATGTGTATATTCCTGTAGAAGTAAATGGAGAAGAAAGATATATTAAAACTGGTGTAAATATAAATCAAGAACAATTAGATGATTATATTGAAAGATTAAACAAAGAATTTGAAATAGAATTTTATGAATTAGGACAAATAGATTTAAATAAAAATTATGGTGATAAAGAAGTAGAGTTTGAAATAGATAAGAATAAAGAAAAGCTAATTAGAATGGTAGCAGTAAAGGAAGAAAAGTCATTTCCAACAGAGAAAGAAGAAAATATACGAATAGGTGCTGTAACTTATACAACTGCGTAAGCTGTGCTTAGCCTCGCAGAGCCCCCAGAGTTTTGATATGATGTCAAAACTCATAGGGGGTTAGGATTTATGACAAGTCAAAATCCTCGTGTTAAGGAAGTATGAAAAATGAGTGAGATGTTAGCCTATTCTATACATCTTGGAAATGATAAAAATAAAACTAAAAAAGCAAAAGAAATTGCAAAAAATAATAAGTCTAATACAACTTCTTTTAGTAATAATTCTATTCAAAATAGCAAACAATTATCAAAAATAAATAACCATAATTTAAGAAAATATGATAATAAAACAGAGCTGATAAAAATTATTTATGGTACAAAAGATTTAGTAAATGATGTTAAAAATTTATATTTACAAGAGTTTGAAGATGCAAGAATTGAATATAACAATAAACAAAAAAGAGAAGATAGAAAAATACAAAATTATTTTGAACATATATCTAAAAATTCTAATAGAGATTTAGCTTGTGAACTAATAATTGAACTTGGTGATATAAACTTTTGGCAGGATAAAACACAAGAATATCGTTATAAAATGGTAGATGTTTATAAAGAACAAATAGAAGATTTAATAAAAATATTACCAGAATTTAAGATAGCAAATGCTACTATACATTTTGACGAAACTTCACCACATTTGCATATAATAGGTGTTCCAGTAAAAGAACGGTTATAAAAATGGAATGAAAAAACAAGTTGCAAAATCACAGATATTTACAAAAGAATCTTTAACAAGAATACAAGATAAAATGAGAAATTGTTGTATAAAATCTTTTAATAAAATTTATAAAGAAAATTATAAACTAAAAGAAAAACAAAAAGGAAGAAATCAAGATATTAAAGTAGTTGATATGCAAAATTATAATAAAGTAAAGAAACGATATGAAAAGAATAAAAAGTTTTTAGAACAAGCAAATGAAAAAACAGATTTAGTAAATAAAAGAGGAAAAGAAGTTAAAAGTATAATATCTAATTTAAAACCTAATGTAGTAAATAAAAGAAATTATACTATTTCACAAGAGCAAGTAAAAGTTATAAATAATTATATTTCTAATGTAGTAGATACAACAAAGTCAATGAAAAAAGTAAGTGATTTAGATGTGATTATTAAAGAATATGAAAAAGCTTTAAATAATCATAGTAAAGAAATTAATAGTTTAAATACTACAATTATACAACAAGAGTTAGAAATAAAAGAATTAAAGGATGATATAGAAATAGCAAAAAGTACTATTTCAAGACAACAAAAAGAAATAAATTTGTTAAAGTCTTTTAAATATTTATGGAATAAACTTATTAAATTCTTAAAGAATAGAATTAGATATTATAAAGATGAAAGCTACCAAAAGGTATATGAAGTACTAAAACAAGATAATGTTTTAAGAAAAGAAGATGTTGAAATAATAGAAAATAAAATGATAAAAAACAAAAATAGAAATAGAAATTATGAATTATAAATTGGAGGTACAAAACAATGATATTAAAATGTGATAATGAAGAACTTATAAAACTATTAAGATATGTTGAAACATTAAACTTTAAAGATAAAATAAGATTAGGTATAAATATATTTGAAAGTAAGTATGTAGATATTAAAAATAATAAAGCATTAAATCTTATAAAGAAATTATTAGCTACAATTGATGCTGATTATAATAAAATAAAGTTTATAAATTTTCTTGAATATAAACACTTAATGTTAATATCAGCACAAGTTATGGAACTAACTAAAAAAGAGAAAGATATTTTTATATTTGAATTATTATTTAATATATATTCAGTTTTAATAAAAAAGCAAAATTAAAAAGGAGAGCAAAACTCTCCTTAAATTTTTATAGAAAATTAATTATCATCTGTATCTTCCATAATTTTCAAATTTTTAATTGCGAATTTTAAACTGTCATTAATAAATTCGTTTATAGATACTAGATTATTATCATTTACAATTTTTCTAACGCTTTCTAAAACATCAGTTTCTATTCTTGCAGTAAATTGTGTATAATCTTTTTTCTTTCTACTTTTTACTATAAAATCAGCCATTTTTACCACCTCAAGTAGATTTTAATATAATAAATTTAATGTGAATATATTCGTAAGTGAAACTATCATTGAATTTGCTATTGACTTATAAAATAAAAAAGTATAAAATAGAAAACGAAAACACTATCATAGATAATTTAATGATAGTAAAAAATGTGTAACAATTTTGTAACAAAAATGTAAAAATAAGATACTTGCAAATACTATATATGTTATATATACTAACTATATACACAATATATTATGTTGAAAACAATAGAATAAATAACAAATATGTTACGCATAATTTATAAAATTTAGAAAATACTAAAAACAAATGAAAAGGAGAGATTTTAATGAAAAAATTAACAAACAACAAAAAACATAAAAAGCAAAGAAACAAACTAAAAAGTAACAAAGGTATCACTCTTATTGCATTAGTAATTACAATAATTATCCTTCTAATTCTTGCAGGAGTAAGTATTGCAATGCTAACAGGAGATAATGGAATATTAACTCAAGCACAAAGAGCAAAGAATGAAACAGAACAAGCTCAAGTAAATGAGGAAAATATATTAACAGATTATGAAGAGGTTATAAATAATTCTACATTAGATACAGCAAAAGTTGGAGAAGTAGTAACAGGAGAAAATAAACAATATTCAAAAAATGGAAAGGCGATAATACCAGTAGGATTTGCAATAGTACCAGGGTTTGATAATGTAGAAGAAGGATTAGTAATATCAGATGTAGCAAATGATACAGAAAATAATGGAAATCAATTTGTATGGGTGCCAGTACCAGATTTTACAGAATTTAAAAGAGAGCATTTTGGGACAGCAAAGCAAAAATGGTGGACTGGAACATTTGTAACGGATCAACCTAGTGAATATAATTTATACGAACCAATGTCAGATGGAGAAGCAAACGGAACAGAAGTGGAAAAAATGTATAGAAGTGTAAAATATAATGGTGGATTTTATATAGGAAGATATGAAGCTGGAAAAAATGCAGAAAAGGCAATAAGTAAAAAGAATGCAGAAGTATATAATAATATCATATGGGAAGGAGATGAAATAACAACAGAAGGAGCAGTTGAAAAAGCAAGGAATTTTTGTACAGAAAGTGGACATACCAATATAACATCAACACTTGTATATGGAGTGCAATGGGATGCAGTGATGAGATGGTTGAGTAATGGTACAGAAAAAGAGCAAGAATGGTTGATAGATAGTACAGGAAAAGGAAATTATTTAGATAATGATGATAGTAATAATCCAGCTAAAACGGGAGTAAATGACGAGTATCAGATAAAAAATATATATGATTTAGCAGGAAATGTACAGGAATGGACTATGGAAGCAGATTCTTTTAATAATAAAATTTTTCGAGGAGGATCTTATAGTAATAATGGTTCTAGCGATCCATGTAGTTTTCGTCGTACGGATGGGGAGGCTAATAAATTTCCTACCATACGGTTTTCGAATAGCTTTGTATTTGTAAAATTAAAAGATAATATTAGCATTAATTGTGAACACATTGAGACAAAAAGAATAATAAAAAATAGCATAGTTACCTAAATTTAGTAATTATGTTATTTTTATTGCACTAAACTGCTAGTGCAGTGGTCGAAAGTTAAAGTATGCAATGTAAATAGATAATTTGAAAAAATATAGGTTCTCCCTTATAATATAGTTATGTGAACTATCACAGAAATATATTATAAGGGAGGTTTTGCTTATGACAAATAAACAATAGATAGTGAATTAACTATCTATTTTGTTTCTTTTTTTCTTTTATAATTTAGTGATTTGTTGATAGTAATATGTTAGAAAATGTTTGAAAAAAGTGCGGAATATTATATAAAAAGTAAAAGAATATAAAAAAATGAAACTAAAGAATATTGTATTTTAAAGAATTTATGATAAAATATATATAGAGTTGATTAATTGATATTTTTATTGAAGATGTAGATGAAGTTGTTTTTTTCGTAAATAACCTTCATAAATGCACCAATGATGTTTCTGTTCGAACTAACAGAACAGATAGATATAAAAATCAATCAGCAAAATGAAGTGAACCCAAATTATTAGACAAAAAAGTTTAATAAGGAGGGTTCATTTTATATGTTTAAATATTCAAAAGAATTTAAAGAAAAAGTGATAAATGATTATTTTAGTCAAGTTATTTGTAAATTAGTAGAATATGATTAAGTTACAAAAAAGATATAGATTTAATTTCATGGGAAAAGATAGATAGTTTCATAGATAAAATTTATAAAGATATAAATAACTATTTAAAATCTAATAATTTATCGATTAAATATATAGCACCTATATACTGTGTTGAGGTGGAGTTCCAACAATAAAATTTTCACATATGTTTAATGTTATAGATATGTTACCAATATAATTAAAACATAATCACGAAACTCATGATGTAGACACCAAAATTGAATTAGAATATACTAAAGATATTACAATAAATGAAGAATGAATGCATTTTATTAGTCGAAGAAAATCATGTTACTGGAGAAACTGCTAATATAGCTGTTCAAATGATAAGAGAAAAATTTGGAAAGGATGTAAAAATTATTTATGTTTCTTTGACTAGAAATTATACATATAAAGATAGTGCGAAAGATATATGTTTTACTAGTTGGGTAATGACTACCAATGAGATAAAAAACTTTCAAAAGAAAAATGTAATGAATTAAATAATAGCTAATAAAATGGAGAAAATCAATGTTTTAGATTTTCTCCTATATTAATGACTAACATAGCATAGAAGCTATGGACACTAATGTAGTAATAGCATATGAAAATTATAAAATTTTATGCATTAAAAAACGATAGCCTTTTTAGCTATCGGACTATAATGATTACGTTCTTTCAGAACGGACACTAATGTTTTATTAATTTAATTATAAACTATTCTATAGCAGAAAGTCAAGCAAAATTTTTTAGTGGTCTTAACCTATATAAACTTTCGAGTTGTGAATTAATCTTTTTCCAGTCATTTTGTAAAATAGTAACTAATTTTCCTTTTTTTCTATATGGATCTGTAATTCTTATTTTGCTAACAACTTTTAATTGTTCAACTAAAACAGTAGAGTCGATTTCTTCTAAATCAATATGAAACCAAAAGTCATCTTCTAATCTTTTGGTTGTTAGTGGGAGAATAGTACATATAGGAGAATTTCTAAAAGTTTTTAATATTAAAACAGGTCTTAATTTATTTTGCTCACTTCCAATATTTATTCCAAGATTACACCAGTAAATAAAATTATTATATATTGGAAATTTAGGAAGTTTTCCCTTATATCTTAAATTAGCTTTTTCTTTAGTCCATTCAGAAAACTGAATAGCATCAGAATTATTGATATTTTTTAATAAATTCTCCGTTTCTTTTATATTGATGTGAATTTCACTATTCATGTATTATCACCTCACTTTTTAAGTATAACATATTATAGATAATAAGTAAACAAAAGTTCGTAAATTTTGTGAAATTATTTTCCAATTTTAATTAGCTTATTCTTATATTATAGAATTGGATTCACAACTAAGAAATTTGACTAACATATACTTTATTGTATGAATGTTTTTGTTATTAATAGAAAGAGTACTTATTATATGTGTAACAACAATGTTACCATATCTTAATTATAATATATTTTAGATAAGAATAATTTTCTAAAAAACTTTCGAAATAAGACTTGAAATATAGCATTTTTTGGTATACAATAATAGATGCCTGAAAGGGAGGTAAAATATTTTTAAGGAGGAATTTATTATGGCAATTAAAGTAGGAATTAATGGGTTTGGAAGAATAGGAAAATTATCATTCCAAGCAGCACTTGCAAAAGAAGGAGTGGAAGTAGTAGCAGTAAATGATCCATTTATATCAGCAGACTATATGGCTTATATGACAAAATATGATACAGTTCATGGAAGATTTAATGGAACAATAGAAGAAAAAGATGGAAATTTAGTAGTAAACGGAAAAGAAATAAAAGTATATAACGAAATGGATCCACATAATATCCCATGGGGAGAAATTGGAGTGGAATATGTATTAGAATGTTCAGGAGTGTTCACAACAATGGAAAAAGCACAAGCACACTTAGATGCAGGAGCTAAAAAAGTTATAATTAGTGCACCATCAAAAGATGCTCCAATGTTTGTTATGGGTGTTAACAATGAAACATATGATCCAAGTATGAATATTGTATCAAATGCATCATGTACAACAAACTGTTTAGCACCACTTGCAAAAGTAATCAATGACAATTTTGGAATTACAGAAGGATTAATGACAACAGTTCATAGTACAACAGCTACACAAAAAACAGTTGACGGAGCTTCTAAAAAAGATTGGAGAGGTGGACGTGCAGCATCTGCAAATATTATACCATCTTCAACAGGAGCAGCAAAAGCAGTTGGAAAAGTTATTCCAGAATTAAATGGAAAATTAACAGGTATGTCTTTAAGAGTACCAACAGTTGATGTTTCAGTAGTTGATTTAACATGTAATTTAGCTAAACCAACAACATATGAAGAGATATGTGCAGCAGTTAAGAAAGCATCTGAAGGAGAATTAAAAGGAATATTAGGATACACAGATGAAGATGTTGTATCATCAGACTTCATAAGTGACCCACATACATCAATCTTTGATGCAAAAGCAGGAATCATGCTAACAGACACATTTGTTAAATTAGTTTCTTGGTATGATAACGAATGGGGATATTCAAACAAATTAGTAGACCTAGCTTGCTATATTGCTAGCAGAAGCTAATAATAAAACAAAAATAAAATAAAAAATAGTAAAAGAGAGTATTAGAAATAAAATTAATATTCTCTTTTTTTGAATTGCATAGGGTAAAAAACTGTGATATAATTAATTTGTGAAAAACAAAATTAAATGGAGAAAAAAATGAATGGAATAATATTGGTAAATAAACCAAAAAACTGTACATCACATGATGTAGTATATAAAGTAAGAAAAATAGTAAAAGAAAAAGTAGGGCATACAGGAACTTTAGATCCATTAGCAGAAGGAGTATTACCATTACTTATAGGAAAAGGAACATTATGTTCAAAATATTTAATAGAACATGATAAAGAATATGAAGTAGTGTTAAAATTAGGAATATCAACAGAAACAATGGATGGAGAAGGAAAAGTTATCGAAAATAAAGAAGTAGAAGAAGAGCTTTTGGATAAAAAACATGTAGAAGAAATATTAGAAAGTTTTGTAGGAAAGCAAAAACAAACTCCTCCAATATATTCAGCAATAAAAGTAAAAGGAAAAAAATTATATGAATATGCAAGAAGAGGAGAAAAAGTAGAAATTCCAAAAAGAGAAATAGAAATTTATGAGATTAAATTAATTGCAATAAATAGAGAAAAAAAGGAAATAGAATTTAAAGTATCATGTTCTAAAGGAACATATATAAGAAGTTTATGTACAGATATAGCAAAAAAATTAGGAACAATCGGATATATGTCAGAATTAAAACGCTTAAAAGTAGGAAATTTTAAAATAGAAGACACAATCATTATAGATGAAAATATTAGAAAAGAAGATATAGAAAAAAAATTAATAACAATAGAAGAATTATTTAAAACTAAAGAAAAAATAGAACTAAATACTAAAAAGCTAATATTATTTTTAAATGGGGTAAAACTAAATGAAAACAAAGAAGATGGAGTTTATAGAATATATAATTTAGGAAAATTTATAGGTTTAGGAATAGTAAAAAACAAATTATTAAAAAGAGATATCATTTTGTAAAAAATATAGTTATATAGAAAAAATCACTTTCATATACTTAAAATAAAAGTAGAGGAAGTGATTTTATGTATTATATTCAAGAAAGTGACAAGCCTGTACTAATTACTAAAGTGCTTAATTTAGTCGAATTAGTAGAGGATAAAATAATATTACCAGTATGTGATAAAGAAATAATAGACAATAAAAAAGGAGCAATTATTGTAAAAAAAATAAAGAAAATATTAGAAAAAACAAATTGTAAGACAATTATATTAAGCAAATATTTAAAAAAACAAGAAGAGTTTATGAGCCTAATAAATATGTACAAAATAGATGTAATAAATGGAAGGTGGTTGTTTTTAGTATTATCAGATAAAGTATTAGATTATATAGTAGAAAAAAGAAATTTAGAAAAAAAAGAAACAAATGTAAGTGTTTTGGTAAATGAAAATATATGTGATTATGTAATGGAAAACATAAAACAGATTTCTAAAAAATATAAAAATGTAAATATTGTAACAGCACATATAGAAAAATTTAAAAAATTAGAAAAAGAAATTTTAGAAGAAAGCGGAATAATTATAACTATATCAAATAACAAAAAGAAAAGTTTAAAAAGATCTAATATAATTTTAAATGTAGATTTTACTGAAGAAGAATTAAATGAATATAATATACCAGATGAAGCAATTATCGTTAACATAAAAGAAAATGTAGAAATTAATAAAAAAAGATATAATGGACTAAATATAAATGATTATGAAATATCATTTGAAAAATTTGACGAATTTGATTACGAAAAAGATAAACTTTATTGGAAAAAAGATTTATATGAAGCAAGTATCTATAGAAAGCAACCATATCAATATATAGAAAGAAAAATAAATAAAGATAAAGTTAAAATTGTAGAACTAATAGGAAAAAGAACATCTATATAAATTCTTAAAATTTTATAAAAGTCTTTTCTTTTTCGAAAAAATATAATATAATGTATTTGTCGAAATTTAAAAAGGCAAGGAGGTAAGAAAATGCCTGATAGTAGTAATAGAGGAAAGAAAAGTAGTAGTCAAAATAGAAAAAGGCCTTCAAATACTAAAAATAGAAGAAGACCAGAAGTAAGAAAAAAGGGTGAGTTAGATAAAAAAGGAAATGGAACCAAAAAAGGTTCAAATAAGAAAAACGGAAAAAAGAAAATGAACCCAAAATTAAAATTGGCTCTAAAAATTGCAATTATTGTATTTCTACTATTATGTGTAATAGGAGCAGGAATAGTTGCGGGAATTTTCTTTGGATTATTTGGAGATGATTTTGAAATATCAAAAGAAGAATTACAAATAGCAGCATCAAACTCAGTAATAGTAGATGCAAATGGTCGGAGTTGTTGCAAACTTAAGTGGTGATGAGAAAAGAAAAATTATAACAATAGAAGATATGTCTAAATATCTACCAAAAGCATATGTAGCAATAGAAGACGAAAGATTTGAAAAACATCATGGAGTAGATTGGAAAAGAACAGCAGGAGCAATATTTAATACAGTATTTAAAGGAAGTTCAAGCTATGGTGGAAGTACAATAACACAACAGCTTGTTAAAAACTTAACTAAAGATGACGAATCAAGTGGTTTAGCAGGTATATATAGAAAAATAAGAGAATGGGCAAAAGCATATCAAGTAGAAAGAATGATATCAAAAGAACAAATATTAGAATTATACTTAAATATATTATATGTAGGTGGAGAAGGAAACTTACATGGCGTAGAACTAGGAGCAGAATATTATTTTAATAAATCAGCAAAAGATTTATCTTTAGCAGAATGTGCATATATGGCAGGAATAAATAGTTCACCATCATCATATAATCCATTTGATACATCAACAGATAATACCGAAAAAATAAAAAATAAAACAAAAACAGTTTTAGGAAAAATGCTTGAATTAGGGTCTATTAGTCAAGAAGAACATGATAGTGCAGTAGCAGAAGTAGATAATGGGTTAGCATTTTCAAAAGGAGATGTATCAACATCATCTAATTACTCATACCATACAGATGCTGTAATAGATCAAGTGGTAAATCAGGTAATGGAAGAAAGAGGAGTATCAAGACAAATTGCAGAAAACTATGTATATAGTAGTGGACTTACAATTTATTCAACAGTAAATAATGATATTCAAGCAAGAATAGAAGAAGAATATAAAAATGATAAATATATAATAAGTGGTAGACAAAAAGACCAAAATGGAAATTTAATAAATGAACATTCTCAATCAGGAATGGCAATAGTAGATTATAAAACGGGATATGTAGTTGCAGTAGCAGGAGGATTAGGTGAAAAAGAAGGTTCAGGATGGAATAGAGCGACACAGATGAAAAAGCAAACAGGTTCTTCAATAAAAATGGTAGCAGATGTAGCACCAGGATTAGAAGAAGGTGTAATAACACCAGCTACACGTTATATGGACGAAAAAACAGACTTTGGAAATAATTATATACCAAAAAATGATGATAAATATGATAATGAAGATATGGATATAAGATATTTTATAAAAAGATCTAAAAACATACCAGCAGTTAAAATAATGAAAGAACTAACACCTAAAAAAGCAATAGAATATTTAAAGAAAATGGGATTAGAATCATTAGATGAAGAAGAAGACCAAGTGTTAGCATTGGCAATAGGAGGAATGACACATGGAGCAAGTCCTTTAGAAATGGCATCAGCATATGGAACACTTGCAAATGATGGAGTGTATATAACACCAACATTTTATACAAAAGTTGTAGACTCTAGTGGAAATACAGTATTGACACCAAAACAAGAAGAAACAAGAGTATTTTCAGAACAAACAGCATATCTAGCAAAACAAATAGGAATGGAACCAGTCAAAAGTGGAGGAACAGCAACATATTGTGCAATATCAGGAATGGACGTTGTAGCCAAAACAGGAACAACGGATAACAGTAATGATAGATGGCTTTGCGGATTTACACCTTATTATGCAGCAGCAACATGGTATGGATATGATAATAATGAAGAAGTAAAATGGAATGGAACAAATCCGGCAGGACTAATTTGGGATGCTGTAATGACAGATATACATAAAGATTTAGCAGGAGCAAGATTTGAAAGACCAAGTGGAATAGTAGAAGAAACAATATGTCGTGCAACAGGAGGATTAGCAACAACAGGCTGTACAGACACATATACAGAAATATTTGATTCAAATCATTTACCAGAAAAATGCCAAGGACATGGATCACAAAGAATATGTTCAGAATCTGGAAAAGTAGCAACAGATTATTGTGCAGAATATTGTGAAGTAACAACAAAAACATATGGAGCAGTATTACCAAAAGAACAACTAAAATTATGGACACCAGTAGATAGAAAAGTAACAACAGAAGCTGGTAGAGTATATGAACTTTGTGATATACATACAAAACCAAAAGAAGAAGAAAAAGAACAAGAACCTGAAAAGAAAAATGAAACTCCAAAGAACAACACGACAAAACCAGGCAACTCAACTGGAAATGAAACAAATACCGGAAGTGGAAATAGTAGCAGTGGAGGAAATACGAGTGGATCAGGAAATACAGGAGGAGCAGATCCTAATCCACCAGAGAACACACAAACTCCAGAAACACCACCAGCAGAAACAAGAGGAATTAAAGAAGAATAGAGTAGTTTTAAAAAAATCTTATAAAATACCAAGTTATCTTGGTATTTTATAAGAAAAGAAAGGAAAAAATTATGGATATATTTTTTTATAATACATTAACAAGAAAAAAAGAACTTTTTAAACCAATTGACGAAAAAGAAGTTAGAATATATTCATGCGGACCAACTGTATATAAAGACGCAACAATAGGAAATCTAAGAACAAGTATATTCCAAGATGTATTAAGAAGAGTTTTACGTTATAATGGCTATAAAATAAAACATGCTATGAATATAACAGATGTAGGGCATTTAGTATCAGATGGAGATGAAGGGGAAGACAAAATGATAAAATCAGCAAGAGAAGAGCACAAAACTCCAGAAGAAATAGCAAAACATTATACAAAATTGTTTTTTGATGATTTAAAAGCATCGAACGTAGAAACACCAGAAATTGTATGTAAAGCAACAGACCATATAAAAGAAATGCTTGAATATGTAAAAGTTTTAGTAGAAAAAGGTTATGCTTATGAGACATCTACAGCAATATATTTTGACGTTTCTAAACTTGAAAAATATCCAGTTCTATCTAATCTAAATGTAGAGAATCAAAAAGCTGGAGCAAGAGTAAATGTAGACCCAGAAAAGAAAAATCACTATGATTTTGCATTATGGATAAAAGCACCTAAAAATCATTTAATGAAATGGGATAGTCCATGGGGACCAAGTTATCCAGGGTGGCACATAGAATGTTCAGCAATGGGACAAAAATATTTAGGAGAACAGTTTGACATACATACAGGAGGAATTGATTTAATACCAACACACCATGAAAATGAAATAGCACAAAGTGAAGGATACTGTGGGAAAATTCCAGCAAGATATTGGTTACATGGAGAATATCTTTTAATAGATGGTGGAAAAATGTCAAAAAGTCTGGGAAATGTTTATTTATTAAAAGATATAATAAATAAAGGATTTAATCCATTATCATATAGATTGTTTACTTATTCATCACATTATAGAAATAAACTAAACTTCACATGGGAAAGTTTGGAGGCAACAGAAAAATCTTTAGAAAGACTAAAAAAAGGATATAAAACACATTTAGAGGGAAAAGATGAAATAGATGAAAAATTAATAAATGAATATGAAGAAAAATTCCATAAGGCAATAAATGATGACTTAAATATGCCTTTAGCTATGGGAGTAGTATGGGATGTAATTAGAAATGAAAAAAAATCACCTGAATTTGCAAAACTTTTATTAAAATTTGATGACATAATGGGATTAAAAATAAACGAAGATGATAAAGAAGATATAAATATAGAAATACCAGAAGAAATATTGATACTTGTAGAAGAAAGAAAAAAGGCAAGAGAAAACAAAGATTGGCAAGAATCAGATAGATTAAGAGATATTATAAAAGAAAAAGGATATAGTGTAAAAGACACAAAAGAAGGAATGAAAATAGAAAAAAATTAGGCTGTTTTTGGGGACGGAGGAAAAAAACAGCCCCAGGAAGGAGTTAATTATGGCAATATTATTACCAGGAGGAGCAGGATATATTGGAAGTCACACTGCTGTTGAATTATTAAATGAAGGAAAAGAAATTGTAATTTTAGATAATTTTTCTAATAGTAAGCCAGAGGTTTTAGAAAGAATAAAGAAAATTACAGGCAAAGATTTTAAATTTTATGAAATGGATTATTTAGATAAACAGGCGTTAGAAAAAGTTTTTGAAGAAAATGAGATAGATGCTGTATTAAACTTTGCAGGATATAAGGCTGTTGGAGAATCTGTACAAAAACCTCTTGAATATTATCATAATAATATAACAGGTTGTTTAGTACTTTTGGAAACTATGAAGAAATTTAATGTTAAGAAATTTATATTTAGTTCATCAGCAACAGTTTATGGTGAGCCTGAAAAAATACCATTAACTGAGGAATGTAGAACAGGAGGCACAACTAACCCTTATGGTACTTCTAAGTTGTTTATAGAACAAATTTTAAAAGATTTATATAAATCAGATAATACTTGGGATATTTGTATTTTAAGATATTTTAATCCAGTTGGTTCACACGAAAGCGGTTTAATTGGTGAAGAGCCACAAGGTATCCCTAATAATTTAATGCCTTATATTGCAAGAGTAGCTGCTGGAACTTTGAAAGAATTATCTGTTTTTGGTAATGATTATAATACACCAGATGGAACAGGAGTTAGAGATTATATACATGTAGTGGACTTGGCGAAAGGACATGTATGTGCTTTAAATAAATTAGATAAAGAAGGACAAGGTATATTTATATATAACTTGGGAACTGGTAAAGGATATAGTGTTTTGGATATGGTAAAGGCATTTGAAAAAGCAACGGGAAAAGATGTACCATATAGAATAGCACCAAGAAGAGAAGGAGATATTGCAACATGTTATGCAGACCCTAAAAAAGCAAAAGAGGAATTAAATTGGGTTGCAACTAAGAGTTTAGAAGATATGTGTAAAGATTCTTGGAATTATATAGAAAAGAATAGTTAACAATATGAGTTTATGGGAGGAAAAAATGATTAATTTTAAAGATGAAATTGCAGAAAAATTAAAAGAAATTGTAGAAATTGATAAAAAAGAATTATTAAGTTATATAGAAGTACCTAAAGACAATAAAAATGGGGATTATTCTTTTCCGTGTTTTAGACTTGCAAAAGAATTAAAAAAAGCGCCTCAAATGATTGCAAATGAAATTAAAGAAAAAATAAATTTAGAAGGAACAGGAATAGATAAAATAGAAGTTGTAGGAGGATTTTTAAATTTTTTTGTAAGTAAAAATGTGATAACAAAAGAAGTCTTGGAAGAGATTACAAAAAAAGAAGAATATGGAAGAGCAAAAATTGGTGAAGGAAGAAATATAGTAATAGATTATTCAGCACCTAATATAGCAAAACCATTTCATATTGGGCATTTACGTTCAACAGTTATTGGAGGAGCTTTATCTAATATTTATAAATTTTTGGGCTATAATGTAACAGGTGTAAATCATTTGGGAGATTATGGAACACAATTTGGTAAACTAATAGAAGGATATAAATTATGGGGTGATGAATATGATATAGATAGTGATCCTATAAATGAGTTAACAAAAATTTATATAAGAATAAATAATTTGTGTAAGGAAGATGAAAAAGTATTAGAAGCATGCAGAAATAATTTTAAACTATTAGAAGATGGAGATGAAAATTGTACTAAATTATGGGAAAGATTTAAAACAGTTAGTTTAAAAGAATTTCAAAAAGTATATGATTTGTTAGGTAGTAAATTTGAATCTTGGAACGGAGAAGCATTTTATTCAGATAAAATGCATGAAGTAGTTGAGCTTTTAGAAAAATCAGGGAAATTAATAGATTCACAAGGTGCTAAAATAGTAGATTTAAGTGATGATGGAATAGACACACCATGTATTATTATAAAATCAAATGGTTCAACAACATATGCAACAAGAGATTTAGCAGCAATACTTTATAGAGCAAGAACATATGATTTTGAAAAAGCACTATATGTAACCTCTTATGAGCAAATATTACATTTTAAACAAGTATTTGCAACAGCGAAATATCTAGGATTAGACAAAAAATATACAGATGGATTATTACATGTGCCTTTTGGTATGGTTTTATTACCAGAAGGAAAGATGTCAACAAGAGAAGGTAATATTATAAAATTGGAAGACTTATTAAATGAAGCAATAGAAAGAGCAAAGACTATAATAGAACAGAAGAACCCTGACTTAGAAAACAAGGAAGAAACAGCAAAAAAAGTTGGAGTAGGTGCTATTATATTTAACGATTTATCAAATAATAGAGTAAAAGATGAAATATTTGATTGGGATACAATACTAAATTTCCAAGGAGAGACAGGCCCTTATATACAATATACTTATGTAAGGATAAAAAGTGTATTAGAAAAAGCAGGAAAAATTTCAGATATTACTAATATAGATTTTGAAAAATTAAATGATAATTATTCACAAGAAGTATTAAAATTAATATATAATTTCCAAGATATATTAATTGCAGTAACTGAAAAAGAAGAGCCATCTATTTTATCAAGATATTTAATAGATTTAGCTAAAGCATATAGTGTTTTTTATAATGAAAACAAAATAATGGTAGAAGATGATGATATAAAAAATGCAAGAGTTTATTTAAGTTATGCAACCGCTAAAGTTTTAAAAGAAGGAACAGCTTTACTTGGGATGGAAATGCCAGATAAAATGTAATATAAAAATAAGAAATAGTATATAGTATAATAATTATACTTATACTATTTTTATTATAGAGAAAAGAAAATAATAGAGCTGATATTAAATTATATTATGAAAAATATAGAAATTCCAATTTTAGTTGTAAAATGTGGAATTTTATTAAATGGAGGACAATAAAACTTGGGAAGTTTATAATGGAATAATAGATTACTCTTTTAAACAATTAGCTATGTAAATTACTTGCTTTTTAAAAACTATTATAGTAAAATATTATTATAAGTTAAGAAAGAGAGGTAATGAGAATGAAAAAATTACCATATGGAGTAAGTAATTATGATGAATTAGTTGAGGAAAATTATTATTATGTAGATAAAACTAAATATATAGAGAAATTAGAAGATTTAGCTGAAAAAAGGATAATGTTTTTACGTCCAAGAAAGTTCGGAAAAACGTTATTTACAAGTGTTTTAGAAAATTATTATGATGTAAATAAAAAAGATAAATTTGAAGAATTATTTGGAGAAACTTATATAGGAAAAAATCCAACAGAAATGAAAAATAGTTATTATATATTAAGATTTAATTTTTCAGGAATAAATACAAAAGATGAAGAAACAACAATGGAAGGATTTAAAGAAAATGTAAAAGATTCAATACAAAAATTTGTAAATAGATATGAAATAGATTTTTATATAAATCCTAAATTAAGTACAGAAGGGTTACTAAATAGTTTAATAACGGCATTTGAATATCAAAAACAGAATGAAAAAATGTATGTAATAATAGATGAATATGACCATTTTGCAAATGAATTATTAGAATTTCAGACAGAAAGTTTTAAAAATTTAGTATCAAAAAATGGACAAATAAGAAAATGGTATGAAGTATTAAAAAGAGGAACAGAAAGTGTAGTAGATAGAATATTTATAACAGGAGTAGCCCCAATAACATTAGATAGTATGACATCAGGATTTAATATAGTAACAGATTTAACAAGAGATCCAAGATTTAATGAAATGATGGGATTCACAGAAGAAGAATTAGTAAAAATAATGGAAGTACAAGAAATAGAAAAAGAAAAGCAAGAAGAGTTATTACCAATAATGAAAGAAAACTATGATGGATATAGATTTTCAACAGAGGTAAAAGAAAATAGAAATTTATACAATTCAAATATGTGTTTATATTTCTTAAACTCATATATAAGTTTTGGAAAAATACCAGAAGAGTTAATAGATGTAAATATAGAAAGTGATTATAATAAAGTAGGAAATATGTTAAAACTTTGTAGGAATGAAAATAGATTAGATATAATAGGAAAAACAGTATTAGGAGAAAAATTAGTAACAAAAATAACTCAAAAATTTAATCCAGAGACAACATTCGGAGAAAGAGAGTTATTATCAATGTTATATTATTTAGGATATTTAACAATAGTGGGAAAAAGTTTAGGAATGGTAGAGTTAAAAGTTCCAAACCAAGTAATGAAAGAAATATATGCAGAATATTTTATTGAATTAATAGAAAAAGAAACAGACTTAAGAATAAAAGAAAGTGAATATCAAGAAATATTAAAAGATATAGCAATAGAAGGAAAAATAGGAAGTTTAGTTAATATAATAGAAAAGTATTTAAAAAATTTATCAAATAGAGACTACGAGAATTTTGATGAAAAATATATAAAATTATTTTTCTTTAGTATATCAATGAGTTTTGAGATATATAATGTAATATCAGAAATGGAAATAGAAAGAGGATATAGTGATTTAATATTATTACCAAAAGATAAAGAATATTATTCTATAATAATAGAATTTAAGTATTTAAAGAAAACAGAAGAAAAAGAGTTGCAAAAAGAACAAAAAGAGGCAAAAAAACAATTAGAAAAATATTGTAGAGGAAGTTATGTAAAAGATATAAAAAAGATAAAGAAATATACAGTAGTAGCAGTAGTAGATAAATTATATGTAGAAGAGATTTAACAAAAAATGTGAAAGTTATTTTAGATAGAGTATTTACAAAAGAAATAAAGAAAGTTTTGTAGGAATAAGTGAAGATAATAAATTTTAGTATACGATATGAATGATGGAAATATTTTAAATGAATATGATATACCGACATATGAAAATATACATGCAATAGAAGGAAAAGATGAATTTATACTACTTCGGAACACCAACAAATGAAGAAGGAATAACAATTACAGGTACATCTGGAGCAGTGATTGCAAAATATGCAATAGAATAATGTAAAATGTAGAAAATAGTAAGGTTATCTTGCTATTTTTTGCTAATTATGTGATAATGTTACAAAACTGTTAAATATATATTACATTTGTATTAATAGTATTGACCATTTGAAAAAAAAAGAATAAAATAATAACATCAAAAAGAGGTTTTTTTATGAGAATAATTAGTGGAAAAGCAAGAGGAACAAAATTGAATACACTAGAAGGAAATTTAACTCGTCCAACATTAGATAGAGTAAAAGAATCTTTATTTAATATAATACAAAACGATATTGAAGAAAGTAATTTCTTGGATATGTTTGCAGGAAGTGGGGCAATAGGATTAGAAGCAGCAAGTAGAGGAGCAAGAAAAGTAATTCTTTGTGAAAAAAACAAACAAGCAATAAATGTTATAGAGAAGAATATTGAAAGAACACATTTAGAAAATGAAGTTGTTTTATATAAAAAAGATTATGAAAATATGTTGGAAGATTTAAAAGAAAAGATGGATATAGTATATATTGATCCACCTTATAAAACAGATTTGGTATATAAATCGCTTAAAAAAATACTTGACCTTGATATATTAAGTGCGAATAGTTTGGTAATAATAGAAACAGATGAAGAAGAAAGAATATTAAAACAAATAGAAGAGTTAAAAGTAAAAATTATAGATAAAAGAAAGTATGGTCGTATACATCTTATTTTTATAAATAAGAATTAGGAAAGGGGTAAAACCATGGAGATTTTTACATTATTGGAAACTTTAGAGGATTTATTAGAAAATAGCAAAAGTCTTCCATTTACATCAAAAGGAATAGTAGATAAAGAAGAAATGCTAGATTTAATAAAAGAAATTAGAATAAAGCTACCAGATGAATTAAAACAAGCAAAATGGGTAAAAGAAGAAAGACAAAGAATATTAGTAGAAGCTCAAAAAGAAGCGGATGGAATAGTAAAAGAAGCAGAAAATAGAATAATTGCAATGGTAGATGAACATGAAATAACAAGAAAAGCATATGATCAAAAGACAGAAATAATAGAAACAGCAAATGAGATGTCAAGAGAAATCTCAAAAGGAACAAAAGAATATGCAGATAGTTTACTTGCAAACACAGAAGATGTAATAAGTGAAACATTAAACAAATTAGGAACAAACATGACAGAAGCATTAAAGATTATGCAAATATCATTAGAAGACACAATAAAAACAATTCAAAATAGTAGAAAAGAATTAAAGTAAAACGAAAGAAGTCAGATTTGGAAATTTTTATTTAAAAATCTGACTTTTTAGGGATTAAAGAAAGGATGGTCGAAATGGCTAAAAAAAGAAGATATAAAAAAAGAAAGAAATCAGCCTCAAGATTAGATATAGCAGTAGTTACACTAATAGTACTTAGTATACTTTTAGCTGTTTTAATATATACAAAATCAGGAACAGTAGGAATAAAATTAAATGAAATATTAGGTGGAATAATGGGAATAATGCAATATGTGCTACCAGTAGGTGGTATTGCTATTGCAATAAAACTAGCTTCAGATGGAAGAGAAGAAATAACATCAAAATTAATACAATATGGAATAGCTTTAGTTTCTTTGGCTATTGTATTTAGTGTATTTCAAATTTCAAGTGGTGAATTAGATTCTTCAAAAGAAATGTCTGAAGTCGTAAAAGATGCATATTATTATGGATCACAAGGTCATGGTGGTGGTGCAATAGGAGCAGTAGGAGGAGTAGTTTTAGCAAAACTTTTAGGAAACGTTGGAGCAGTTATTTTTTGTATAGGTGTAGCAGTGATTTTACTTGTATTTACATTTGGAATAAATTTATCAGACATGATAAATATGTTTATGGATAAAATAGAAGAAAAACGTGAAGAAAGATTTGAAAGAAGGGAAGAATTAGCAAAAGAAAGAGAAGAACAAGAGGAAACACCTAGCCAAAGAAGAAAGAGAATGAGAGAAGAAAGAAAAGCAAAAATAGAAATGGCAAAATTAGAAAAACAAGAAAAAGAACCAATGGAAAACCAGATAAAAATAAATTTCGGTGGAAGAATTGTGGACACAGGAGATGAAAAACAGGGCTTAAAGAAATATGATCACTCAAATGACGATTTAGAACCATTAACAAAAGAGAGTAAGAAAAAATCTATGTTTGCAAAAGAAGAAATACAGCCTGATGTAATAGATAGCAATTTATTTAAAGAAGTAGAAGAACAAAAAGAAGATAAGAAAAAAGCAGTATTACAATTAGAACATAGTGTTGTCGTAGAAGACGAACACTATGAATATCCACCAGTTGAGCTTTTAAGTAAGCCTGGAAAGAAAACTCTAAAAGGCGGAGCAAAGGCTTTAACAGACACTGCAACAAAACTACAAAAAACACTATATAGTTTTGGAGTATCAGCAAAAGTAGAAAATGTATCAGTAGGTCCTGCAATTACTCGTTATGAATTAAAACCGGCAGAGGGAGTAAGAGTAAGTAAAATTGCAAACTTAGCAGATGATATTGCGCTAAACCTAGCAGCTGAAACAATAAGGATTGAAGCACCAATACCAGGAAAACAAGCAGTTGGAATAGAAGTTCCAAATAAAGAAAAAGAAGTTGTACATTTTAGAGAAATATTAGATAGTAAAGAATTTAAGGAAAATAAATCAAAATTAACAGTTGGGCTTGGAAAAGATGTAGCAGGAAATGTTCAGCTTGCTGATATTGCAAAAATGCCTCATGTACTAATTGCAGGTTCAACAGGTTCTGGAAAAAGTGTATGTATAAATACAATTATTACAAGTATAGTATATAATGCAAAACCAAGTGAAGTAAAATTTGTAATGGTAGACCCAAAAGTAGTTGAACTTTCTGTATATAATGGAATACCACATCTTTTAATTCCAGTTGTAACAGACCCTAAAAAAGCAGCAGGAGCTTTAGCTTGGGCAGTGCAAGAAATGGACGATAGATACAATAAATTTGCAGAAAAAGGAGTAAGAGACTTAAAAGGATATAATAAAGCAATTGAAAAAGAAAATGAATTTGGTAAATTACCACAAATAGTAATAATAATAGATGAGCTTGCCGATTTAATGATGGTTGCAAAAAATGATGTAGAAGATGCAATTTGTAGATTAGCACAAAAAGCAAGAGCAGCTGGAATGCACTTAGTAATTGCAACACAAAGACCTTCTGTTGATGTAATAACAGGTTTAATTAAAGCAAATGTACCATCAAGAATAGCATTTGCAGTATCATCACAAGTAGATTCAAGAACTATATTAGACACAGTAGGTGCAGAAAAATTACTTGGAAAAGGTGATATGTTATTCTTCCCAGCAGGAGCACCAAAACCATCAAGAGTACAAGGAGCATTTGTATCAGATGATGAGGTTGAAAAAATAGTAAGCTTTATTAAGTCAAATGGAACAGCAACTTACAGTGAAGATATTTTAGAAAGTATAGAAAATAGCAATAAATCTGATAAAGAAATTGCAGAAACACAAGATGATGAAACAGACCCATTTTTAATGGATGCAATACAAACAGTTGTAGAAACAGGACAAGCATCAACATCATTTATACAAAGAAGATTTAAGGTGGGATATGCACGTGCTCGGAAGGATTATAGACCAGATGGAAGAAAGAGGAATAATTTCTGGATACCAAGGAAGTAAACCAAGAGAAGTATTAATGTCACTTGAAAAGCTAAATGAATTAAAGATGGGAACAAAAGAAGAGAT